>NZ_AXVL01000086.1 GCF_000482505.1 Leptotrichia trevisanii DSM 22070 | reverse complement strand
AGAGGTATCAACCTTAATATTGACAGCCCTCTTGGAATTGGGGACAACTTCTATTTCACATATATGACTGTTCCTAAAAAAGACCCCAACAGAAGCTGGAAAAAGACGGTTGAACAGTTACAGCCAGGAGAAATTTTACCAATCGGGCCGACTGGATATGATCCTTTAAAAGGAGACACATTGCCATATAAAAGACGGCTTGATATGTTTAATTTTGGGTATACGATGAAATTTAGGACATATACTTTAAAGCTTAATTCAAGTAAAAGTATTCAGGAAAGCAGCTTCTATTCAGCAAATACAGTATATGATATGTATTCAGGCAGCCATACGTTGTCTGCTGATCTGGAAAAGATACTTTTCAGAAATCAGAAAAGCAAGGTTAGTCTTGATTTAGGAATTAAGAGAAAACATAATCAGAGCTATCTTGAAAAGTCTGTATTATCTGACAGAAAACTTGCTGTTGGTACTTTAAGCCTTAATGCTACAACTTCACTTTTCGGAGGGATTTTTGGAAGCTCTTTTGGATATGAGAGAGGGCTTAAAATATTTCATGCTGAAAGGGACAGCGGAAAGATAGATACTACGCCAAAGGCACAGTTCCATAAATACAGTATGAACCTTAGCTACTACAAGCCCATAACGAACAAGCTTGTATACAGGGCAAATGTTAACGGGAGCTATTCAAATGATGTGCTTTATGGAAGTGAAAGACAGACAATAGGCGGTGTCGGAAGTGTAGGGGGCTACCATACAAGGGAGTCCATTCAGGGAGACAAGGCTATAGAAGTCAGCAATGAATTAGCATATAATATTCCAGTTAAGAAATTTGCGGTTGTTTCTCCGTATGTTAATTATGGATATGGGGCTGCAAAGTATAACAGGGATAAATCTAAATACAGGACTGGATATGTAACTGGAATGACAGCTGGAATCAGATTTGATACAAAAATCTTTGATTTTGACTTTGGATATGCAAGGCCAATGTCGCATTCAGACTATTTAAGCCCTAAGAAGCAGGAAATGTATTTTAGCGGTTCCTTGAAAGTAAGTTTTTAGACAATGTATAAAAATTTTTGAAATGAAACTTAAAAAAAAAAGTATTCTATTGGTTCAAATTTAAAAAAAATTAAGTACAATTTTAGACAGTAATAAAAAACAATAATTTATAGATTTTTAAAAATATCGAAAGGAGATGAACAATGAGAGGAAAAAGTAAGATATTACGCAAATTAACTGCGGCACTGCTGCTAAACGTGTTCAGCTTTAATATTCTTGCCGACGGACTTCAGGTTGATCCTAATTCAAGGTACAACACAAGCCTTGACAGGGCTCAGAATGGCGTGCCTGTCGTTAATATTTCCAC
>NZ_AXVL01000085.1 GCF_000482505.1 Leptotrichia trevisanii DSM 22070 | reverse complement strand
ACTCACTCCTTATATTTTATTTTTTTTGGTAATACCATTATACTACTTTTTAAATTTTTGTCAATAATTTTTTACTTCAAACTCATTTGTCATCATCAAAAATATAAAATTATTTTTCAATTGAAAATCTAATTTACAATATAGAACTAAAATAAGCCCATATTAGCCCCATAACGAAAAAATTTTGCATCAGGCAAAGTTCTATACCAAAAAACGATTTAACGAACGCTACGGGCTTAATATGACGTAATATGAACTTTAATTTTTATAATCATCAATTTTATTTTATGATTTCAAGAAATTTTATCCTGATTTTTCTGATATATTTTTTTATCAAAAAAAGAGCTTGTGCAAACTTTTTAGAAGAAAACTCCCAATAATCTGTACATAAGCTCAAATATTTTATTTTTTATTCAATTAAATTTTCTTTTGATATTTTAAAATGAGTTGAAGTAAAATTTCTTAAACTGCCCATCCACCTCCAAAAACTGGGCTCTCATTTTCACGCTTAAACTAATATTACCTTATTTTTTTCAAAAAATCAAGACTTTTTTCATAAAAATTTTTCCCAATAAACTTTCCGAAAATTAAAATTTTGGAAAGCACGCTTACAAGTTTCTCAAAAATTAAAATTTTTAACAAACTTATCGTGATTTTTTCAGTGCATAAAATTTTGAAAAAATGACTTTCGTCTGCACTCAAAAACTCATTTCATTCGTGAAAATAAAGTTACAATTCTCAAATTTAAAGAGTATATTTTGTATAAATTTCTACAAATTTTGTGCAATAAAATTTTCATAAAGACAGTTTTTAAAGATGAATTTTTATGTATTATTGAACTTTAAATATGACATTTTTTAAATCAATTTTTTTACAAAACAGCAAAAAATAATTTCAATTTTTCTAAAAATATATCCCAAATTTTTAGTAAATTATAGTTAAAAATCTTAATCATAATTACACCTATAGACAAAAATTTCTTTTAAAAATAACAAAAAAAGAGAACTAAAAATTCTCCTTTTTTTATGTAATTATGCTTTTTATTTTACAATATTTTAGAAAAAAAGTATGATATTTTTCCTAAAAAAATTTACAATTTGTGCAAATAATTTTAACTATAAAAATACAAAAATTGTTATTCAGTTTTAATAATTATTCCTCACTTTCAATCAATTTTTCAAACTCTCTAGTTGTTTCAGTTCGTTCAATTCTCTTAACAACTTCGTCATCAAATTCAATTTCAATGTCAAAAATACCTCTATCATATTCAAGATTATTTTCCCCATCATCTACATTTTCATCTTCAAAAAATTCATCAGTCATAATTGAAATTCCTTTCATTTTAGTTTTTAATCAAGATAACTGTTCTTGTAATATTTATAATA
>NZ_AXVL01000084.1 GCF_000482505.1 Leptotrichia trevisanii DSM 22070 | reverse complement strand
GGGACAATTAACATTAAAAACTTTATTCCAACAACTGGAAGAGTGAAGTTAAAGGACGGAGATGTAATTGGAATTGATGTCGAAAAGGGAAGAGTCATTATCGGGGCAGGCGGCTTTGATGCGACTAATACTGATTATGTAAACGTTATTGCAAAGGCTATGGAATTACAGGGCAATCTTGTCGGGAACAGGGTTGATGTAACTTTGGGGGAAAATACTGTTGACTCTAACGGAACTGTAGCTTCTAAAAATGGAATAAACTCAGTTGCAATTGATGCAAGCAACCTTGGATCAATGTATGCGGGGCAGATAAAGATAGTCAGCACGGACAAGGGGGCAGGGGTAAACTCCAATGGCCTTATCTATTCAAGGGACACAAAGCTTGAGATTACGGCTGACGGGAAAATCAATGTAGCCAAGATAAAGGGTGATGGAATTGAAATAAACGGAACTGAGTATGCTCAATCAGAGCTTGCAAGTTCTGACAAGGGGATTAACATTAATGCTTCTAAAATAAAATTGTCTGGGGAAACTCAGGCAAATGAGGACATTAACCTTAATGGGAATGTTGAGAATAAGTCGAATATATACACAGGCGGGAACTTGAATACGCTTGATATGATAAATTCTGGGAATATTAATGCTTCAGGGAACATAACGGCAAAAGATTTTAAAAACTCTGTTGCAACAGTTCTTTCTGGAGGAAACTTTAATGTAAAAAATTTAGATAATTCTGGAAATATACAGGTTTCAGGAATTACTAATATTAATGGGAAATTTGATAACACAGGAGCATTGACTTCTGTTAAGCGTATTTCAGTCTCAGGAAATATAGGAAGTACAGGTAAAATACTGACAAATGAGGATCTGTCATCTAAGGATATGGTAACGTCAGGGACAATTGCGGCCAAAAATTTAAGAGTGGATAACCTGACTAATGATGGGAAAATAAGCACAAATGGTGAATTAACTGCAAAAGATGTGAAAAATACTGGCGATATTTTGGCATCAGGCAGAATTTCAGGAAGCAGCCTTGTCACTTCAGGAAAGATTCAGACTAATGAAACACTTGACATTGACGGGCTTCTTGACAACAGCGGGACAGTCGGGGCTTCAAAGGATATATCAGTTGCCGGAAATGTATTAAATTCAGGGGAAATTCTTACTAATGGAGATTTTACTTCAAAGAATATGGACACTTCTGGAACTGTAGTTTCAAATAATTTAAGAACTGGGAATCTTAAGAATGACGGGAAAATTGTAGCCAATAAGGACTTGACTGCTAAGAAGGTTTCAAGTACAGGGGATATTACTGTTGTCGGTAAAATTTCAGCTGGCAGCCTGAAATCTTCAGGATCTTTAAGAACCAACGAGGATCTTTCTGTTAATGGAAGGTTTGACAATGACGGGACAGTCGAAACTTCAAAGAATGTAGCTGTTTCAGGAGATATTA
>NZ_AXVL01000083.1 GCF_000482505.1 Leptotrichia trevisanii DSM 22070 | reverse complement strand
GATGTTGACTTGACTACGAATACATTGATAAATACTAAGGAAATTACGGCAGTAAATAATATAAATGCGGCAAATGCGGTTGTTACTAATAACGGAAAGATTGCCTCAAATAATAGGATTCTACTTGATAATTCAGCAATTACAAACACTGGGGAAATTTTATCAGGCGAAATATTTATGAGAAATGCCCAAAGATTTGATAATACTGGAACAATCAAGGGGAACAATGTTGAGCTTGGCATTAACCAGGATATTAACCTTACGGGGAATCTTCATGGACAGCAGAGGCTTAAGATTTCAGCAAACAACATTACAAACAATGGGAACACTACTGGAACAGGATTAATTGAGATTAACTCAAATGACTTTACGAACAACAGGGAGCTTGCTTCCGATACAGTTGTCGTAAATGGCCGTGGGGAAGTAGTCAACAACAGCATGATTACTGGAAATAACGGAAAGATTTCAGGAAGAAATATCACAAATAACGATTTAATCGCATTTGAGAACTATCTTGAAATGAACGCACAAGGTAAGGTTCAGAACAACAAGGGAAAAGCCATCTATGGTGGGCAGACACTTATCGTCAAGGCAAACGAGATAATGAATGACGAGGCTGAGATACTTGGCGGAAACATGGATCTTAATGCCGCAAGGATTACGAACAATGTGGCTACAATCCAGTCGACAGGAAATATTACAATTACTTCAAGTGATTTCCAGAACATTGGTAGGGTTTCTAATTTAGGGAATTATGAAAAGTATTACGAAACTTGGGATGGCAGAAGATTATCCGAAGCTGAAGTTCTGAATGGATGGATAGTCAATGAGCCTGACTTTCAACATAGAAGCAGGGACAGGGGCAGCGTAAAAAGGCATCAGAGAAGCTGGCTTGAGAGCATGATTGCAAAACATTCTGGAAATTCTCTGTTATTTTCCCGATATCCTGATTTTGCCAGATCAAAATTGGGACAAAAAGGAATAACGATATACACAAATATTCCGGAAGTGCCTGGAAATACTTTGACGGGGAAAATAGATAGCAGGGCAACAACTGAATATGGTAAGGTTTTAGCAAGTGGAAATATTACAATAAATTCAGGTAATTTTAAAAATAGGGACAGCATAATTTCTGGTGGCGGACTGGTTGATATAAATGCAGCTAATTTTGAAAATTCTGTAACGTTAGGGAATGCAGTCCAGTTAAAGAATGGACAGGAAAAACTGTATTTAACATATAGACACGGGAGCAGAAGGAGCTCCGCAAACGGAACTTACAGCAGATACTTGGAGAATGGCGGCATCGGATATGAAAGCGGACAGCCTTCCATCATTGAAGGGGCAGTAGTAAATGTAAATGCTCCAAATATCATAAAAAATCCTATTGAAGCTGGAAACGGTAAAGTATTAAATAATGGCGGAGCGACTGGCAGAGCCTTGATTTCTTCAACTTCAGTTGGAATGAATAAAGGGACAAGTTCTGCCAACGGGCAGGTT
>NZ_AXVL01000082.1 GCF_000482505.1 Leptotrichia trevisanii DSM 22070 | reverse complement strand
CTTTGTTGTCATCAATGCTATTTTCCTCCATTTCCTTAATTTCTTCTTGATCCATTTCAGCTTCAAGCTGTTCTCTTATTGTCATTATTCCTCCTAAATTTTTATTAATATCTTATACAAACTCACAATCACTTATGAGCTTGGTAAAACATCAATTCAATGTTCCTGTAAAGTTCGCCTCAAGCTCTGAAACCTGTTTTGCAATTTCGTGAGCTTCCAAAATCGACAATCCCTCAATAACATCATCTGTTATTGGAGTATCAAAACAAACATCATATTCTTCCTCTGTACCAACTAGCACTGCTACTTGATACAAGTTAGAGTTATTAACATCAGGGACAATTGAAATGCCGTACCCATTGTTATAAAATTCGACGTGACGTTTAGATTTGTCTAAAGTGTTCAAGATTCTTTTTAATAAATCCTCATCATTCATCAATTCTATAATTTCATCTGTTACTGTTTTTATTTCAATCATCTCCTTTAAAATTTATTTTTTAAACAATCTCTTAATTCTGTTTTTTAATTTTTTAGCTTCTCTTTCTTTTAAAACCTTTTTGTTGTTTTCATTTACTATTTGTAATGCTTCAAATTTCATTTTACATTCCTCCTAAACTAAATTTTCTTTTTCTTCCTACGATTACACATTTTATTTTTGATACGTTATGAATCATATCCGATTTTTTCATAATCTTTACCAAATCTTCGTTCCCATATTCTGATGGGCTTAATTCATATTCATCATATATTCCGTCGTATTCAAAACCTTTTATTTCGTCTTCTGTTATGTCAGGAATTTTCTTTTTCAGCTCTTTGAAACCACTATCATAGTATTCCATTTTGGCTATGCCTTGTTGTGGGTAACCAAAGCAATTTTCTTTTGCCCATTCTTTTATTATCTTTTGTTTTTCAACCATTTTTTATCATCTCCTAAAATATTTCTATGCTTCCGTCATCTTTTTCAATTTTTAATTTTCCAAAATTTCTGTTAAATTTTTTCTCTGCGTTATTGTATGTGAACATTATGCTCAATATGTTCTTTTTAAATTCTTTGTCAAAAATAAAACTTGTTTCATTTCTCAAGTTAAACTCATCTTTTAATTCATATCCTCTTTTTTTCATTTTGTTAATTAATTCTTTTCTCATTTTTATCATCTCCTATGGTAAGGTTGTAGTTTTTATATTGTTTCATTTGACAAAATGCAAATAAAAGGTTAAAAAAATAATGTATTTTCATTTACAAGATTATTATACTATATAATTTTACATTTGTCAAATATATATTTGATTTTTTTCAAATAATTTTACAAATGTCAAAAAATGGGGTATAATTTTAATAATAATAACGGAGGTTTTTTAATATGAACAAAATAGAAAAGGTTTCTAACGAAATCAGAAAAAGACGTGAAGAACTTGGTTATTACCAAGAAGATGTTATTGAAAAATTAAAAAAAGAAGGTGTAGATATTTCAATTTCAGGACTTTCAAGAATAGAAAGTATGGAAAGACAAAAATTAGATACTAATTTATTAATTGCGTTATCTAAAGTCTTAAAAAAAGATTTTATCGAAATGCTTGGACACAATCCTAAAAAACAAGAAAGTAATGTATCTGACGAAATATTTACAAGTTTTATTCAAATACCAATTTACGGAATGGCAAGTGCAGGAAACGGATTAATTGAAATGGATGACAATATTGAAGAGATAGAATATATTAGTATCCCAAACATAAACAAAAATGTAAAGAAAAGAGATTTTGCCTGTCGAGTTAGAGGAGATAGCATGGAGCCATATTATCACGATGGTGATATAATGGTTGTTGATGTAGTGGAC
>NZ_AXVL01000081.1 GCF_000482505.1 Leptotrichia trevisanii DSM 22070 | reverse complement strand
TAAATTAATGCCTCTTGTCCATTTAACCTTCTTATATCTATGCCGTCCACTACATCAACAACCATTATATCACCATCGTGATAATATGGCTCCATACTATCTCCTCTGACTCGACAGGCAAAATCTCTTTTCTTTACATTTTTGTTTATGTTCGGGATACTAATGTATTCTATCTCTTCTATATTGTCGTCCATTTCAATTAATCCATTTCCTGCACTCGCCATTCCGTAAATTGGTATCTGAATAAAACTCGTAAATATCTCATCAGATACGTTACTTGTTGGTTTTTTGAAAGATTTATTTTTGTTTAGAAGATTTTCATCTAAACCTGCTAACTCTAACATTTTTAAATAATCTAAATTATAAATTTTTGAAAAAGCTGTTAGCAAATTAATATCTATTGTATCTTGCTCTCCTTGTTCCAGTTTTTGTATAGCAGTAAAAGTGTATTTTACCCCTTTTCCTTGAAGCAAAGTTTCCACTTGTCGTAACGAATAACCTTTTTCAATTCTTCTGTCTTTCAATATTTTAAACAATTTTTTTAAGTCTTTCATAAAATTCACTCTCCTAGTATTTATAATATGTTACCATATTTTTGTATAATTTTTTATACTTTTTTGAAAAAAAGTGTTGACTTTTTTAAACTGATATTGTATAATAAAGTCAACAAAAGAGATTTGATAATATTTTTTTACCTTATATGTAGAAAAAAGTCAACAATAGGAGATGATAACATGAGTTTTAGCGAAGCATTAAAATACGCCTCAGAAGTTGAAAGAGGCTGGAACAGAAGATTATACGAATCAGATGTGGAAAATGCAGAGTATGAAGAGCAATGTGATTACAGATACAACCAACTTCGCAAAGAGTTGAAATCAAGAAAAGCAGAACTCACAGAGGAGGACTTCACAGAAGCTGAGTATAAAATGCTTGAGGATTATTTAAGAGATTATACTTTAACTCCAGATACGGAGTTGCAGGAAGTTATCGACAGCTTTATAGATGAAATTGATAATTAATTTAAGGAGGAATAAAAAATGAAATTTGAAGCGTTAGAGATTGTAAATAAAAACAACAAAAAGGTTTTAAAAGAAAGAGAAGCTAAGAAATTAAAAAACAGAATTAAAAAATTATTCAAAAAGTAATTGATGTTTTACTAAACCTATAACAATTACTGTTGTAGGTTTGAATAAGATATTAATAAACAAGATTTTTACAGACTTTGAAAGCAAGTCCAGTAACAAAAAGGCATATCAATATATCAAATTAAACTTATCTATAATGCTGTTAAAAATCTAAAATTAGGAGGCTAAATGGAATATAAAAAAGAAGAAAAACAAGCAATAGAGGAATTTAGAAAACTTAGAGGAAATAATCCTCAAGTATCAGTTACAATCGAACTTGCAAATTATGGATTCTGGCTAAGAGGATTTAAGAAAAAACAGCAAGATTTCAAGCCTGTTCGATATTCAGACTATGAAGTTTCTTGTATTTATGGCAAAGAAGACGTATTACAGAAAATTAAAGAATTTAAGGTAAAAATAAAAGAATTAGGAGAGTGATTAAAACGTATGAGAAATTAATAAAAGAGCTGAATAATTTAAAAACAGCTGAATTAGGACAGATTGCAAAAAAGTAAAATCAATTTTCAAAAAATATTATCCTGTCGAGGCTTACACGCTTGACAGGAATAAAAGAATATTAGAGCTGGAAACAAAAGGTAGAAATATAATCAAAGTTAAATTTAAAAAGGTAACAAATAAAAATAAATTTAAAATAGTAAATTATGAAATTAAGGAGGAATAATGACAATAAGAGAACAGCTTGAAGCTGAAATGGATCAAGAAGAAATTAAGGAAATGGAGGAAAATAGCATTGATGACAACAAAG
>NZ_AXVL01000080.1 GCF_000482505.1 Leptotrichia trevisanii DSM 22070 | reverse complement strand
AAAGGCGAGGTAACAAAAAAACGGCTCAAGGTTGAAATATGGCTTTATTTTAAAACTAAAGCCAAAAGGGATATAGACAATTACAACAAGGCTATTCTAGACTGCTTGAAAGGAATCGTGATTGAGGATGACGAACTTATAGACGATTTGGCTGTGCATAAGATAAAGGGGTATGGCAAGGATAAGGTTTATATCGAAATTTTAGAGAGAAGGAATTAAAAAAATGGAAGCATTGAAAAAGTTTGATATGGATGAACTACTAAAAAGACAAGCGATGTTGGATAAGAAATTTGATGAAAAGAAAACTTTGAGAAAAAGAACACAAATAAGAACGTTTGTCGCATTTATTGCTGAATTAGGAGAATTAGCACAAGAACTTAAAAATGACTGGAACTATTGGAAAAATAACACAGAAAAAATAAACAAAAGGAAAGTTTTGGAAGAGTTGTCAGATTGCCTTCATTTTTACTTGAGTTTTATTAATCAAGGATTGTTTAGAAATTCCGGAGGTGAAAATGTTAAATTTTATAAAAGGTGTATAGAGAACTTAGAGATAGCTTTAATATTTTTATCAAAATTTTCTCAAGAAAGAGAAAACAAAATAATAGCGGCAATTTTAATTGTGGCCGAATACGTAGGAGCAACAGAAGAAGAATTTTTAAAAGTCCATCACGATAAATGGCTTAAAAACATGAACGAGAGAACTAAGGAGGAATATTAGGATGAACGAATTAATGAATATAGAAAACAGAAATACACTAACAAGTTTAGATATAGCGGAAATAACAGGAAAGGAACATAAAAATATTTTATCTGACATAAGAGATGAAATAAGTAAAATAGGGGAAGAGAGAGGTCGGCTAATTTTTCAGCCAACCACATATATTGATAATTTTAACAGAAATCAACCTGCATTTCTTTTGAATTACAAAGGAGTGTTGCAACTTGGGGCAAGATATAATGCTGAAACAAGATTTAAACTTATTGAAAAAATTGAACAGCTTCAAAAGCCAATGACTGTTGAGGACATGATCATATTGCAGGCAAATGAAATGAAAAGTGTCAAGCATAGAATCAATATCGTAGAAAATAAAATTGACAACGAGATAAGAATAGATCATACAGAACAGAGAAAATTGCAGAAAGCAGTATCAATAAGAGTTTATCAAAGACTGGATGTGATAAGTGCTGACAGAAATTTAATGTTTCCTGCAATTTACAGAGATTTAAAGGACAGGTTTGGAGTTGCAAGCTACCGTGATATTAAGAGAAAAGACTTGACTGAAGCATTGGCATACGTACAGAACTGGATAGAAAAAGCAGAATTGAGGAATTGAGATGGATGAGCAAGAAAAGACGATTAAAAGAACAAAAATTAAAATACTACACAATGCAGAAATGAGTACCAGTGAATTTGAATTTGCAAAACTTAATGCTGATTTGTTTAAGAGCATTAAATTTATAAAGAAAAGGAAGGCTAAAAAGAAATGGCAAATGCTGAAATCTCGAATCAAGAAATAATAATAACCTTGCCTGTGGAAAAAGTTTATCCAGGAATAAAAGAAAAACTGGAGGAATACTTAAACCATTTTCCAATAAAGGTTATTCCAGTAAAAAAGTTATCGCAGGCACAAAATGGCTTGATACACGTTTTATTAAAGCAATTTGGAGATGAGATAGGATACACTTTGATAGAGATTAAGGAACTGATGAAAGAGCAGTTTGCAATATCCACAGACAGATTAGACTTTTCAACGGCAAAATGCGATATGGAAACAGCAAATGAATTTATATCATTTATCATAGAGCAGGCATTGGAACTTGGAATAAATTTATATATACTTGGAAAACACGATAAAAGGTATAAACATATATTGGAAATTGACAATATAAC
>NZ_AXVL01000079.1 GCF_000482505.1 Leptotrichia trevisanii DSM 22070 | reverse complement strand
CGCAAGGCCATTCTGGAGGTATCAGAAGTGAGAATGCAGGAATGAGTAGCGAGAAGGCGGGTGAGAATCCCGCCGGCCGGAAGTCCAAGGTTTCCAGGGGAAGGTTTGTCCGCCCTGGGGGAGTCGGGACCTAAGCATAAGCAAGAATGTGATGGCGAATGGAAAACAGGTTAATATTCCTGTACCGCTATTATCGCTTGAGAGATGGAGTGACGCAGGAAGGTATGTGGGAAGGCTGACGGAATAGCCTTTCCAAGGGCGCAGCATGGACACGCAGGAAAATCCGCGTGTCTAAATGTGAGACCTGACGGGGAAGTGCATATGCATAAGCCACAGATCCTACACTGCCGGGAAAAACTTCTATCGATGAGAAATAGCGCCCGTACTGTAAACCGACACAGGTGGACAGAGTGAGAAACTTGAGGCCGACAGGATAACTCTAGCTAAGGAACTCTGCAAAATAGCCCCGTAACTTCGGGAGAAGGGGTGCCTGATATACCTGGAGGGAGAGATGCCCCGAGGGGAAACAGGCCGCAGTGAAGAGTCCCAAGCAACTGTTTACCAAAAACACAGGTCTATGCTAAGCTGAAAGGCGACGTATATGGGCTGACACCTGCCCAGTGCCGGAAGGTTAAGAGGAGGGTTGAGAGATCCGAATTGAAGCCCCGGTGAACGGCGGCCGTAACTATAACGGTCCTAAGGTAGCGAAATTCCTTGTCGGGTAAGTT
This sequence comes from Leptotrichia trevisanii DSM 22070, assembly GCF_000482505.1. Taxonomy (NCBI): domain Bacteria; kingdom Fusobacteriati; phylum Fusobacteriota; class Fusobacteriia; order Fusobacteriales; family Leptotrichiaceae; genus Leptotrichia; species Leptotrichia trevisanii. The sequence goes on along the minus strand of NZ_AXVL01000079.1, from coordinate 1,187 downwards.
CCGACCTGCACGAATGGTGAAATGATTTGGGAGCTGTCTTGGCTGGAGACCTGGTGAAGTTGTAATGCCGGTGAAGATACCGGCTACCTGCAGTAGGACGGAAAGACCCCGTGGAGCTTTACTGTAGTCTGGCATTGGGTTTTGGCTGTGTGTGTATAGGATAGTTGGGAGACTGTGAAGTTAAGGCGTCAGTCTTAACAGAGTCGTCGTTGGAATACCAACCATATGCCGTTGAAATTCTAATCCGGGAACGGAGACAGTGCTAGATGGGCAGTTTGACTGGGGCGGTCGCCTCCCAAAGAGTAACGGAGGCGTTCAAAGGTTCCCTCAGGCTGGATGGAAATCAGCCCGGGAGTGCAAACGCATAAGGGAGCTTGACTGCAAGACTGACGGGTCGAGCAGGTACGAAAGTAGGAGTTAGTGATCCGGCGGTTCCGTATGGAAGGACCGTCGCTCAACGGATAAAAGCTACCCCGGGGATAACAGGCTGATACTTCCCAAGAGTCCATATCGACGGAAGTGTTTGGCACCTCGATGTCGGCTCGTCTCATCCTGGGGCTGGAGAAGGTCCCAAGGGTTGGGCTGTTCGCCCATTAAAGAGGCACGCGAGCTGGGTTCAGAACGTCGTGAGACAGTTCGGTCCCTATCCACTGCAGGCGCTTGAATACTGAAAAGATCTGACCTTAGTACGAGAGGACCGGGTTGGACAGACCTCTGATGTATCAGTTGTCACGCCAGTGGCATGGCTGAGTAGTCACGTCTGGGACGGATAATCGCTGAAAGCATCTAAGCGAGAAACCGGCTTTGAGATGAGTATTCGCAGTACCCATGGAGAACACATGGTTGATAGGCCAGGGGTGCAAGTGCAGCAATGCATTCAGCTGACTGGTACTAATATTACATTTGCTTTTTAGTCAATCTTTTACTTCTGCTATTTATTTCTCATTGTCTTACATGACAGCATATATTCATTTCAGTTTGGTGATGCTAGCAGCAGGGATACACCCGGTCACATTCCGAACCCGGCAGTTAAGTCTGTTCACGCCTAAGATACTTGGATTCGTCCCGGGAAAATAGGTAGTTGCCAAACTTTTTTTCTTTAGTGTCTCCGTAGCTCAGCCGGTTAGAGCATCTGACTGTTAATCAGAGGGCCGTTGGTTCGAGTCCAACCGGGGACGCCATTTTTT
>NZ_AXVL01000078.1 GCF_000482505.1 Leptotrichia trevisanii DSM 22070 | reverse complement strand
AAATGTTAATTTTAGAATTATTAGAAGAAGGAAAAATAGAAATTATAAAAAAACAAAGCTATATTTTCAAATAATCGTTGTTGTAAAAGACAGCGATTATTTTTTCTCTCATTTTCATACATTTTAAATAATTAATACAAAAAACTTTAATTATACCAAATTCACCCATATATTCCCTACAAGCTAAAATTTTCATTTAAGGCATAGTTTTATACCAAAAATTGATTTTTTGAGCTGTATGGATATTATATGGGCTTTTTAAATGATATTTTTTAATAATTCAGATGGCATATTTCTTAAACCAGTTCTCAAAATGATTAAAATTATTAAATTTAAAATATTGTATGTGTCCATCATCCACATTTTTCAATGTCACAATTAGTTGTTCTTTGGACTCTTTAAAATTAATAATGCTTAAATAGTTGTACCTGTCAAATATTTTGTCAAAAATTTTAATTTTTCTATTTATATAAGCGTTTGCTTGTGCATAGTCAAATGTTTTTAAATTATTTTCAAAAAGAATTTTAGCTAAATCTTTGTCTTCATCTGCTTTCTGCTTCTTACTAGATTTTTTAAACCTAAATTCAAACCCAGATACTCGGCTTCTTCCACGTCCTGCTCCTTTTTTATATTTTTTGATTATCTTCAGGTTATAGTTCTCTCCTATTTCATTCATTATAGGCTTAAAAACTTTTTTATCAATTGTATCAATTTTGTAGTTTAAAGGAATGTCCATAAGATATTTAAATTCTTCAATATCAACAATCCAAATTCCAGTATATCGGAATTGCTTCATTCTTCGATAAAATTCTTTTGTATAGGTTGATTTAAAATTTACAAACTCATCTAATTCAAATCTTGTAAAATTGGAAGTTAATTCATTTAAAATATATTTAAATTCTTCATTTATCCCAATAGTTATTATTTGCTTTTCTACATTAATCGTGTACTTTGTAAATAAAACAAATCTAGTCCATTCAATATCATCTCCTATCCTGATATGACATTCTAAAAGTTTTGAATACGACTTATCCAATGTATTTACAAAAGATTTTATATCATCATAAGGAAATTTTATCAAATACTTCAAATATCGAAAATCAAATTCAATATGCTTTAGCCCCTGCTCCCTAATTCTGCTACAAATTGCCATCAACAAATTAATTTCTGTCGAATTAAATTTTCTTAGTGCAACAGTATTCATATCATTATTAAATTTCACAACTTCATTAGCCATAAATATCTCCTTTTCGTCTTTTTTTATATTATATCTCCAAAAACAAAATATTTCAAGTACTAGTACTTTTAAATTGTAATTTTTTATTACTTTAGTACTTTTTAAATATTATTTTGGTACTTCTTATTTATTGTTTTAGTACTTTTTATTCATAAATTTTATATTATTTTGGTACTGTTTATTATTGTTTTGGTACTTTTTAATAGTATTCAAACCTAGTATTTATAAGAGTTATAGAGTACCTAAAAGATATAAAAAAGGTATAAATATAAAAATGGTATAATAAAAGGAAACTAAAAATTGAAATTTTTTTTAGACTTAATAAATTTTCTCCCTTTTTGCCCCTTTTATTTTCCCAAAAAGACCTTTTTAATCACAAAAATTAATTTTTTCAATAATAGAAAATCCAGTATTTATCATAGTTAGAAGCATATCAATTTTTTCAAAAAATTTCCCTAAAAGTATATGTATAGTTAAAAGAATATATAAAAGAGGTATAAATAAAAGGGAATAAAATTCTTGATTTTTCAAACTTAAATAAAATTTGTTTAGTTAAATAAAAATTAAAATAATATAATTTTCTGAAAAAACTCATTTATTTATTTAAAATTAGTATTTACATTTGTATATAATTAATGTTAAAATATATAATTAATGTTAAAATAATAAAAAATAAAATAAATCTTTAATGAACTTTCTAATATGAAACTTGGGATGGCAGAAGATTATCCGAAGCTGAAGTTCTGAATGGATGGATAGTCAATGAGCCTGACTTTCAACATAGAAGCAGGGACAG
>NZ_AXVL01000077.1 GCF_000482505.1 Leptotrichia trevisanii DSM 22070 | reverse complement strand
CCGAAAAAGGATAACAGTTTTTGGATAAATGCGTTTTTGGGAATATGGAATATTCTGTTTTAGATGAATTATTTAATTTATATTTTTGTTGAATAAAATAAAGAAGTGAAAGGAGTGAGGCAAAGAATGAAAAGAATATTGAAATGTATGCTTTTAATAGTATTGTTATTCTCGTTGTTTAGCTGTTATTGCAGAAGAATTTATAACGATGGACGAGTTATGACATGTTACAATGAAGCAGAAAAATTAGGGTAAATAAAATATCTTTTTAAAAAGGGGGGGGATTAATTGAGATTATTGTAAAAAATGAAGGATGCAATGATATTGGAAAGATGTAGAAAGGTATATAGTATGATAAGATGGACACAAAGATTGGAATTTTAGTGTTAATACTTTATTAGGGATTTATTATATTAAAAAAGGGATGTAATTTATGGAAAATATAACAGATATTTTAAAAAGAGAAATTTTAGATTTTGAAAGTGAGATATTGCAAAAATTTTTTAAAGATAATATTTTAGAAAATTTTGAGGAAATTGAAAAATATTTAGAGCGAAGAGTTAATAGTGTTCAAAATAGAGTTTTTGAAACTTTGGTAACAGAAGAAAGAAAGCCGTATATTTGTATGACTGTTATGAATGAAGAAGAGTATAGATTGAATGATAATATTTTTTCTCCAGTTGATATTAACACTTTTTCAAAGAAAATAAATAATAATAAAAATAAAAATATGAGAAATATTATTGTGAATGAGGATATGGTAATTGATACTATTTTTATGGAACTTTCCGAAGATGAGGAAAGTGTTATACAGGATAGAGTTTTTGATGGATTTATTGAAAAAGATGGAGACGAGATACCAATAAGAATAAAACTTCAAAAAAAGGAAAAGTATAATAAAATAATAGAAGATCTATATTATTTATTTCAAAATAATAGTATGGAATGGAAAACAGTAAATTCATATTATAACAATAATTTTTATAATGTGATATTAGAAACTTTTGAGAAAAGTTATTTAGATTTAGAAAATGTACAAAATATAGAGTATGATTTAGAAGAATTGGAAGAAAAAACTAAAAAAGATGTATTTTTGGTTTGGAATATTAATAAAACTACTGCTCAGTCAGAAGATTTTGTTCAACCAAATGAAACACGGTTAGTTTATAGATATAGGCTAAATTACAATAAAGATAAAATTGCTTTAATTAAATCCAAAAATGGTATACCATTTTTTTTGATATACAGAGATATTGCAGGAAATGTTAATGTGCTGTCAGACAAGAAGCAGGATTTAATTTGGGATATTTTTGAAATAACAGATTTTACAAATATAAAATATGAAAATGAATTAAATTTTAAAATTTATTCTAATGTACAAAAAGAAAATCAAGTATTAAAATTAAATAATAAAATAAGGACAAAATCTGAAATAGTAAGGTTTTTAAATTCTTATGAAATATTCAATGGTATGAAAGTGGAAGAAGTATCGGCTTTGATACCAAAAAGTACAAAATTTTTAGAATTGGAAAGATTAAATAAATTTATTAAATTTGATTTTGATTTAGATGACAAACTCAAACAAAGTGTATTGTTAAAAATAAAAAATAATGGTATCTTAAAAGAAGAATTTGTAAAATTAATGTCTTTTTTAGTAAGTGAATTAGAATATTGTTTTCCTCAATATATTTTTAAAGTAGTTGATACATATGTTAAATAAGTCTGAAAATTATAAGTATATTTGGAGCGTAATACAAGATTATTTAAAAAATGATAAATCAGAAAAAAATATAAGATTTATTATTCCTGAAAATAGTATTTCAGCATATTTAGAAGTAAATAATGATGTATTGTCAAATAATGCAGCAGCAGGAAATGAAATTTTTGTAAATCCATTTTTGAGGTTTAATGATTACATATTGGAGTATTCAGAAAGTGATACAGATAATGAGAAAGCAACAAAAGAAGCATTAAATAACTTGATTTTACATTTATTTGGAAATATTGATTTGCTTGAAGGAATGAGTGCGTACGATATTATTTTATCAATTATTGCAAAAAATGTTGAAAATGGTGAATTTGGAGAAAATGCTAAAATATATTTTGAATATCTAAGTAAAGATGAAAAGAGAATTGTGGCAAAATATTTAAAAAAATATTACGATGAGGAAAGCAGTATGAACATATTTTTACGAGTTTTTAAAGAAATATTTTTAGATTCTATAGTTTATTTAGATAGATTTAAAAAAAGAAATATAGTTTTGTATGTAAATTATAAAAAAACAAAGGAAAATAGAATGAAAATAAAATTACTAACAGAATTATTTATTCCGTTAGATTATAAAGTACGAACAATGTGGGAGAATCATGTTGGAGTAATTGGTGTTGAAGAAACATTGAAAATTGGAGAAATGATAGTATTTTAGAAAAGGAGTGATTAAAATAAAAGCATTTGTATTATTGTTACCTGTGGAACAAAGTGAAATTATATTAAAAAATGAAGAATATAAAAGCCTTAAACG
>NZ_AXVL01000076.1 GCF_000482505.1 Leptotrichia trevisanii DSM 22070 | reverse complement strand
ACTTGATGAAATAGCAAAATCTGAAATAACACCTGCAATAGTTGACGGATGCAAGACAAAGATACTTCTGCCTTCTCCACAGGCACAGAACTACTGGAAGGAACTTTATTCAAAGTTTGGATTAAACGCAATAGAAATTGAAAGAGTTGCACGTGGACAGATGCAGAAGCAATATTTTTACAAAAGTGAACTTGGGGCAAGAGAATTTGAAATGGATTTAGGTAAAATTGAACTGGCTTATGTAGGTTCTGCAAGTTCGACAGATCAGATGAAAATACAGGAAATATGTGCAGAAACAAATGATTTAAAGGAAATTAACTTAAAATGGCTAGAATATAAACTGGGTAAAAATAGTCAAGAATTTAGAAAATGTAAGGAAATTATACAGGGAGGTAACTAAAATGAAAAAAATAATATTCTTTTTAATGGTAATAACAGTTATATCAGTAAATTCGTTTTCAGGAATACTTGGAGGAGGCAGTGGAGTTTCTGATTACTGGCAGATGAAGACATATTTTGAAAGTGTGGCAATCAATGCACAGACGCTAAAAAGCCTGAATGCACAGTTAAAGGAGATAGAAAGACAGATTGAGCTTTCAAAGAAACTGCCTGAAGCCTATCTAAAAAAATATATAAGCCAATATGATGACACGATAAAGACATTAGTTAGAATAACAAATACCACAAAATCAACATTAAGGGATGCCAAAAGAGCTGAACTATGGTTTAAAGATGTTTATGCTGATGCTAATAACAGACAGTATATGGCTCTTCTTGACAGATTTACAAATACGCTTGACAGTCTTTCAAGGGACGCAATGAAGTCAGGATCTATGAATGAAGTGGCAATGAGAAAAACATCAGACAATGCAAAAATTCTCATAAGAAAAACTCACGAAGCAAAAAATCCGCAACAAGTATTGGAAGTGCTATCACAATGGAGTGCCAACCTATCAGTACAGATGAATACAATAGCCGATATGATTTCAACAACAAATAGACTTGATGCATTAAAGGCGGCTGAAGAGGTGCAGGCAAGAAGGGAAGCTCAAAAGAGAAGCGAATATACAAAAAATAGCTTGAATAATCATATAAAAGCAATGGAAAATGAAGTGAAAAAACATAAGAAATAAGGAGGGAAAATAATTGGCAGCGGCAAATTTTCAATTTGATACGGCACTGATTGAACCAATAATCAGTATGCTTGATACAGGAATGACAACCTTAATGGTTGTAATATTGACACTCGCCTCATCATTTGCTGTGCTGGATTTATCATTTACAGCCTTCTTTAACTGGTCGGAAAATATCGGCAATACATTTGTCGAAACTATAAAAAAACTTGTAAGATATGCACTTACTTTTGGGCTTATAAAAATGTACAAGGAATTGCTGGATATGGCATACAAATTATTTTCCGATATAGGAAACTTATTTGGGGAAGGGCTTGGAAGTCCGTTAAAAGTGCAGAGTATTTGGGATAAGTTATGGGAGGAATTAAGCAAGTTTTTAAGTATAGGCTTAAAGTTTCAAGATTTTTGGGCTATCTTATACTTTGTTTTATTTATTATTGGATTCGTATTTTTAGTATTTATAATATCCACAATAACAACAGCCATAATACAGTTCCATATAGTTGGAAAACTGGCAATAATATATCTTTCCTGTTTACCGCTTGATGTTTTAAGTGATATAGGAAGAAAAACTCTAGGAGCAATAGTTGGAGCAGGAACTCAATTAATGGTTGCAGTTGCTTTGTCATCAATGGGAGTAAAAATATTAAAATCTTATCCCATTCCTGAAAATATAGGTGCAGAAAACAATGAGCCGCATACTATAATTGTATGGCTTGCAGTATTTATAACAATTTCATTTTTAATAAAGAATTATCAGAGCATAGCCTCATTAATTTTATATGGACAAGGCGGAGTAAATGGCTCACAGCTTGGATATTTTACTGGAAATGTTGTTAGTGCAGGAGGCTCAGCTGCAGGAGGAGTTGCATCTTTATTGGGAAGTGCGGCAGTTGGCGGGCTTGGAGCCACAATCGGTGCAGTTGCTGGCGGAGTGTCTACTGGAGGAGCAGGAGCAATAGCAGGCATGAAGACAGGAGCAAAAATAGGTTCTGAAGTTGGAAAATATCCTGGAAATCTGACTGCTTCGGCTGCTGAAAATGCAGGAAAGGCAATAAAAGTAATGACAATGGACTTTGATCCGATTACTTCAGGCAGAAAAGTAAAAAATATGGTCAGCGATGGAATTAAAAAATTTATGGGCAATAAAAAAGATGATAAGAAGGATACCGGAGAAAATAAATCACAGGAAACAGAAAACACTAAAAATCAAAATTCTCAAAATTCAAATAAAGGAAATGAAGAAAATAGATCAGGAAATTCGGATAGAACAGCCGATACAAAAGAGGCTGAAGAAAAGATGAGAAGTGATAACAGCAAGACAGCTTCGAATAAGGATTCTCAAAAACAGACAAATGAAGGAAATAAAGACACGCAAAAACATTCAGAAAATATAAAATCACAAGAAACTAAGGATAGTAACAGTGAGACTTTTGCAGAATCTGAAATGAGGAGAGAAAAGGACAGCGAGGAATAAAATATGTAAGGACAATGACAATAGAATATTAATCTAGTCTTTAGAGA
>NZ_AXVL01000075.1 GCF_000482505.1 Leptotrichia trevisanii DSM 22070 | reverse complement strand
CAAGCTAGAACTGTGTCCTCTCCAATTTCTTCAATAAAATTTGGGATCCACTTTCTGTCAATTTCTTTTTCTTTTAAAACATAGTTTTCCAATTTTTCCCAAAAATCTTTTGCTATCACATCAAATTTTTCTGCTCCTGTTTTTGCCTTATTTACAATTTCATTTTTGTAAATTTTACCTTTTACCATTTCAACTGCCTTGTTAATTATCCAAATTTTTACCATTTTGTCCATTTTTTCACTCCTTTTTTCCTTTTTTTATTAATATCATTTCTAACGTGGCTAACAAGCCGTATAATCAATTTTCACTTGCTAGCCTATTTATCCAAAAAGTTTTTTTACGCTTGTATTCGGCTTATATCAAAGCCATTTGCACATTACTTTAGTTCAAAATGTGGCGTATCTTTCTTTTTCCAGTTTCCTCCCCATCCGACATTAATGTTTTTGGATTTTGCAACTGCCAAGATATGATCTGCAACATCTTTCAATCTTTTAACATCGTAACCTTCCTGTTCTGAAAATTTTCGATAACTTCCGTTTTCATAAAATCCTGTTAAAAATATATCAACCGCATGTCCAAATCCATCACTTTTAATTTGATGATTAGATTTTGAAGTAATACCATTGGCATATGTTACAATCTTCCCTGGTTTAGTTCTTCCTAACGCAAATAATGCTTTTTGTTCTTCTGTTGTTCTTGCTCCACTCGTAATTCTAAAATCATACGGACTGTTTGTAATCGCTTCTTTCATAACTTCAACCAATTTCGGATGTACTTTTTTCATTTTGTCTAAGCTAGATTGACTGAAAGAATACGTTTTATTTTCTGCCGTCGTATTTTCCTTGTCCCAATTTCTCAAATATTCCTCCTTTCTTTGAACCCTGTTCAGCCATCCTGTCAAAAATCCTTCCTGTGTCCTGTCAGCTTCAACTTTTCCTTTGTAATAAATTCTCTGCAAGTTGTGATAAACTTCTAAAAATTTACCAGGATCTGCTGCATTCAATGCTTCCAATGTTTTGTTTCCAATTATTCCGTCCACATCAAGATTTGCATTTGTCAATTGATTTATAGCAATCTGTGCGTTTTTTGTTCCATTTCTGCCACTGTTTACAGCCCAGTCGCATATAGATAGTGCTACTTTATCATTTACAACTTTATCTAGCTTGTTTCCTAAATAGTATTTTTTCAGATATATATTTTTTGCAAAATCCTTTGTTAAATCTTGCATATTTCCTTTGTATCCAAACTCCCTTGCTTCTTCTTCTGTAATTCCATACTTAGTTTTACCTCCTTTATCGTTTTTATCGTCAGAATAACCTCCTTCGACTCTTAGCAAATAGTCGAATATTCTTTCAAATCTTTCCATACTAAATCACTTCCTTTTTCTCATTTTTCTTTATATCTTTTTCCACTGTTTCAGTTATTAGAACAATATTATCCCCTTCAAACATGGCATCTGTTACTTTTAATACTTTCCCCTGCTCCATGATTTCAGTTCCGATTAAATTCCTTATTTCCATTTTCACTCCGCCTTTCTTCCTAATAGCTCCATATCCTTTAAATATTTATACAACTTTGCAGGGCTAAATTGATTAGCCTTTAATGTCTTTAAATTGTACGTTAGGCTCTCATCCAATCCCTTGTTAATCAGATGTAAGCACAGCTCCGAACAGAAATATCTGTCCTTATGCTCAATTCCCAGCTCCAGCAACTGGCTGAAGAAAATTGCACCATAGTCATAGCCTTTACCTTTAAGTTTCGTAAACTCTTTTAACACAGCAGGAATTTCAATGTGGCTATCCAGTTCAAAAATATCCATGTTATCCTTATAGACAAAAGGCTTTATCCTTACGCCACCAGGATTTGATAAATATACATAGTCATTATAGGTGAATTCGCAATGGCTGTATTTTCCTAATGTCCTCAATGTTATCAGGAATCCTATCACGCTTTTTGGTTTATGGAAACAAATATAAAGTTTATCTTTTTCTAACTGCATAAAAACCTCCTAACCTTGTTTTATTTCACTTTCAAACAATTTATTATATTCAGATTCAGCGTCAAATGTTTTCAATTCCTCAACCGTTTTATTTTCTAAGCTGTGTGATAATGTTGTTTCAGCAACCATTGAGGCTGTCGTATGCTTTTTCATTATTTCAGACATTTCTATAAATTTCTGCACCGAAACATTCACATACTTTTCAGAGCCGTCCTCGGTATAGAATTTCCAGTTGCTGTACTCTGTCGCCATTAAGTCAGTCATAACTTGCGAGAAATCCAATTTCTGACCTTTGGCTATTTTTCCCATTAATTTAAGAATAAAGCCGAGAACTAAGCTAAACAGTATCTTGGTTATATTAGACTGGTCTATTGTCCTGTTATGCTGAAGATACTTGGTCTCTTTCACTTCAAATTCAAAAGGCTTTTTCTCCCTTTCGATTCTCAGTTCGTAAAGCTCCTGTTTTAGTTTCTCAACCTTTTCTTCTTTTCTGTATTTGATTTGATTGTCTTCAATATACTCATATTCAGACAGCTGAACTACTTTGATTTTTCCATTCTCAATCAATTCGTTTTCGGCTAAAGTGTATTTTCCTGCCTTATACAGCTCCTCTTTTGTCGCCTCTCTTAGATTTCCGTTGTCCAAAACTGGATTTTGATATTCCGGTTCACTCCAGATGTGCTTTTCTGAATCCCAGTCTGGATAAAATAGATTAGGGTTAATTTTAAAATCTTCAAGGTTTGTTATTGTCGGTCTCGCTATTATTTCGAGACTTTTTTTATCGTAGATTACAACATTCATTTATATTTTCCTCCTTGTCATTTGTCATTTATTATTTTTTCTCCACCGATTTTATTAGAATCCTATCGCAATCCAGTAGAAGATGCTTCCTGAAAAATCTTTCCCGAACCTCGCCCAAGCCTTGAACTCCGAGGTTGAGGCAGGGCTTACAGCAACTGACCTCGCTCCCCCTCCTAC
>NZ_AXVL01000074.1 GCF_000482505.1 Leptotrichia trevisanii DSM 22070 | reverse complement strand
TGGAATGTAAGTGCCTGTGCAGAAGCGTAAATTTGTCCAGATAGACTGTCCAAAACTGCTGCCCTGTTTGAAGAAGTAAGTGCCTGAAGTTTGGCAGCTTTTCTTTCAAATTGGGCGACATTTCCAGCAGTTCCATTTTCAATTTTTTGATCTAACTTTTGGAATGCAGTTTCCAAGTTTTCGGCAGTAGTTTTTTGCATTTCATCAGATTCTGCAATTTTTTCTACATAATCCACCATATTTTTTCTGCTTAATTTTACATTTACCTTATTATCGACAGTTTCCACAGCCCCATTTATCAATTCAGGAGTTTCCACCTTATCAAAACTTCCATTAATTCCTTTTTCCGCTTCAATTACAGTTGAAGACAAAGGTTTTGCAGTAATATATCTTCCATTGCTTAATGTCTGTAAAGTTGCATTACCACCATTTAAGTTTACAGTTCCTTTTACTATAAGTTTTGATCCTATTTGAGCTTTTGTTACAGAACCTGCGGTTGCTTCATAGTTTCCAGTTATAACTGCTCCAGAACCTCTATTTTCTAAAGTTCCACCTTCATTTTTTACATTTATTGGCGAAAAATTTCCGCTGTAATTTCTTAATCCTATTACAGTTGTAGGGGTAGTTACTAAAGTCCCACCTGATTTTATAGTTATTGGTGATCCATTTTCCTTTTGTATTTCTAAAGTTCCACCTTCTATAGTAGTGGCACCCTGATAATCATTATTTCCAGCCAATATTAATGTACCATTACCAGATTTTTTTAAACCACCTAAACCTGTAATATCATTTTCAAATTTTGAAGTTATATTGTTTCCAATATTTGCATTAAATTCTCCTCTTGCACCATGACTTGCAGCAGATTCACCGACAAGTAATTCACTGCTAAATGCAGCAGGCCCTTTTAATGCTTTTTTTTCATTTAAAAGTCCCCATCCAAATTTAGTATCTACTCCTGGATCACCTAAATCTGTTGCAGTTGTTAATATTGTCTGCTGTATTTCATGTCCAGTCATCCATGGAAATTTCTCTTTTAATTTGGCTGCTGTTGCAGATACTTTTGGAGTAGCAAAAGATGAACCATATTCTGTACATCCTGGCAATCCACATTCTCCACTTGCAGCTACAGTCCACCATTTAGCTCCCCCTGCTCTCGCAAGATGAGGATTATATTCACTTCCATCTGGACGTACTCCCATTACAGCAATCCATCCTTTATGTAATGAAGGAATGTAATGAGGCAATCCTGCTTGAATACTTACTTCATCCATAGTTTGCCCGCCAACTTTTCTATTTCCAGCAGCCCATATAAATAATGAACCTTGATTTACTGCATTTCTATAAAAGTTTGTTAAGGCATCAACTCTATTGTCATTTTCTGGTATAGTAATTGTTTCGCCAAGTTTTCTTAAATATATTCTATATGGCTCTTTATAATTACTGTATGTCCTAAATCCTTCTTGTGTTCCAAAAGAATGGCTATATATTCTAACTCCTCTATTTTGAAGTTCCTGATATTTATTTACATCTAAATAAAATCCACTTCCTTGGCTAACACTTACACCATGAATCTTTGCACCAGTTGCACCAGTTCCGCTATTTCCACCTAAAATAGTCGCTACAAGTATTCCATGATCGTTTTTACTTAAATAAGTCGTATTCGCCATTGGTTCCTTAACAAATCTATCTTTAAATTCTTTATCTATTATCTCATCAATATAACTTTGTTTATTATACAATTGGTTAGTATGAACATCAGATGATAAAAAATCACTATCCAGTACAGCAACATCTACTCCTCTTCCAGTAAAGTTGGCACCTTGAGGATTTTGTGATGATGGATTACCACCATTATTTGATGATCCAGGTTGTATTTTACTAGAATGGTTCGGATTATTCTGGTTATTTGAATTATTTGGATTTTGAGAACCATTTTCACCTCTTGGATTAGATGGTGAAGGTAAAGGTGTTGGTGAACTCGAATTATTTCCACCACCCCCACCTCCTCCGCCTCCACCACAGCTTGATAAAACAGTGATAAGGCTAATTAATAATAAAATCTTTTTCATATTTTTCTCTCCTTTGTATATCATTTGTTTAAAATTAATTTTTTATTCGCTTCTATTATACCATATAAAATGAAAAAAAAATTATAAATATAAGTATTTTTTATATCAATTTTATCATATTCTCTTAAAATATTGATATTTTTTCTAAAATATTAGTAACAAAAAATGACAAATTAAAAAAATTTGCCATCTTTATAAATAGTGTTATGAAATTAAAATTAAATTTTGATTATTAATTGTTTTGTCTGTAATAATCCCATTCATCAATTTGTGTCCCATTTTTAAATTTACACACACCTTTTTCGTTACCTTTTCTATCCTTAACAGTAATAGACTTTCCACCTTTGTCTACACAGAATTTTGCAGCTGGATTTGGTGTTCCTATCATTTCTGCTTCAAGACTTTGCGGAGTGTTGTTTTGTCTGTAGTATTCCCATTCTTCAACTGTTGTCCCGTCTTTTAATTGACAAACTCCGTATTCACCTTTACTACCTTTTACAATAATAGATTTTCCACCTTGTTTTTGACAATAAGCTGAAGCTGGATTTGGTGTTCCTACAGTAGGAGCTGGTTTTGTCACAGATGTATTGTCATCTTTCTTTTTCTTTCTAAACATTTTGAAATTTGCAGCCATTCCAGTAACAGATATTGCTAACATTAGTGTAATTCCAATTACTTTTAAATTTTTCATTTCTCTCTTGTATGATAAATATATAAATAATTATATAATACCACACACTCCTTTCTTTATATTTCTTATTTTTTTCTTTTCTGTTCCTATTACTTTTCTCTTCCCTTATTTTGTATAATTATTTTAGGGAAACTGCGGACTTTTTATTTTTCTTAAGGAGCTCTCGCTACTTTTCAAAGGAGATTATTGCCGCTGTTTTATCTTTAACCCTTATAATTGGATAAGTTTTTAAATTTTTATGTTTAGCAAGAATGTGCCTGATAAAACTTTGCGGTTCCTACAGTTCCCCTATTTCTTCTTAAAGGATGTGA
>NZ_AXVL01000073.1 GCF_000482505.1 Leptotrichia trevisanii DSM 22070 | reverse complement strand
AAAACAACATTTTGGGAATTAAAAGTATCGTTTTGGGAGATTAAAAACAACATTTTTATTGAAGTGTTATTTTTAATATGGTATAATGATTTTTGAGGAGGAATTTTAAATGGGAAATGAGATTGTGAAATATAATAATGATTTTAATAATCAGGCATTAAGAAACTTTTCGTCAGAAGAATTAAATTTATTAGTAACGTTTTTTCATAAACTTAAAGAGAAAGGTACAGATGTTCTTGAATACTCTTTTTATGAATTGAAAAAATTAATAATGCTTGAAAAAAATATGACTGTAAAAGAATTTACTAACACGATTATGAATGTTAATAAAAAATTATTATCATTGAACTATACATACAGAGAAAATAATACAATTGTACAAATGGCAATTTTTAAAACTTTTAAAATAAATTTAGATGAACAGATATTAATGATTTCTTTAAATGAGGATTTTAGATTTTTACTTAATGATTTTAATAAAGAGTGGACTAGATTTGAGTTAGAAGAATTTGTGAATTTAAAGTCTAGTTATGTAAAAGAATTTTATCGTAGAATGAAACAATTTAGAAAAACAGGATTTTGGAGATGTAGTATTGATGAATTTAGGTATTTGATGGATATTCCTGAAAATTATAAGATAACTAATATTGATACTCGTGTTTTAAAGCCAATTATGAGAGAGTTAGGAGAAAAATACAACTTGAAAATTGAAAAAAAATATGGTTTTTCTGGTGGACGGGGAAGAAGCCGAGTTACTGGATTTGAGTTTAAATTCTCTACTGAGAAAAAAGTAGATATTGTAGCAGGTAATGAAGAAGAAGTTAATAATAATCCAATTCCTTTGAGTAAACCTAGAAAACCAAAAAAGAAAGAAGAAACAAGGACAGTTCTAGAAAGAAAATCAAGAATAATTGAAGCTATTCCGAAACAAGAAAAAGAAAAAACTTTAAGAGAAAAAATAAGGGATAAAATTAATGAAAATACAGAAACAATAGAAAATTTGGAAGCGATATATACAGGACTAAAAGATAAGATACAATTCAAAAAATTAACTGAAAAATATCCTCAAAAAATAGAGGAGATAAAAAATATGAATATGCAATTAAAAGCTATTTATAACATTGATGAAAATGATTTTACACAAGAAATAATCGAGTTGGCGGAGGATTTGATTATAAAAAAATAATAGGGGAAAATTATTATATATTCAGTTTGTCAGTCGTGACTGACAAACAAAAAATTTGCTTTTTTCATAAATAGTGTTATACTGAAAATAAAGGATAAATATATTTCAGGGAGGATATTATGAAAAAAATAGCAATTGTAAATAATAAAGGCGGTTGTGGTAAAACAACGACTGTTTTCAATTTGGCACACTATTTTGCAAAACAAGGGTTAAAGACTTTGGCAATAGATACAGATCCGCAGCTTAATCTTTCTACAAATTTTGGAGTAAATGTTAATGAATTAAATTCTTCGTTGGGAGATTATTTACTTGACAAAGTAAAAAAATTTAAACCTGAAATATTAAATGAGAATTTACATTTAATAAGTGCAGGCTCTGAAGCAGAAAGAGATATGGAAGAATTAAAAAATCAAGGGCCATATTATTACCAACTGTTGGATAGGTTTTTAGAAAATTTATCAGAAAATTATGATGTTATAATATTTGATACAGCTCCAGCATTTAATGCTTATACAACTTCCGCAATTTATACTTCAAGCGTTTATCCTGTAATATTACCTGGAATAAATGAACTTTTAGGACTTAATGCTACGATTAATTTTACACAAGGATTAGGAAAGGACATATCAGGAATTATATTAATTAGAAAAGAAAAAACAGCATTGTCAGATCAGATACAGGAACAGTTGCAAGAAGAATACAAAGATTATTTGTTAAAAAATATAATAAGAAAAAATGTAGCTCTTTCTGAGTGCATTGTTACACATCAATCAATATTTGATTATTCAAAAAATGCAAATGGAGCAAAAGACTATAGTAACTTAGCAGAAGAAATAATGAAAAAAGAGGGTATAAGATGAGTAAAAAATTTAATCTAGATCTTAGTAAAATTAACAGTAAAAAAGTTCCAGCAGTTGCAAAGGTTGAAAGTATTTATGATATAAATTATGAGGAACTTGAGATATCAGGAATAGAAAAAGAAAAACTTATAAAGTATGAAAACGACATAACTTTCCATAAAGAAAAGTCAATGGAACATATTTTTAAATATTCAAAAGCAATATTTGAAGCCAATCAAATTTTTTCAAATAAAGGAAATGGATTTTTTGGAAAATGGATAGAAAAATTAGGTGTAGATAGGGATAGTGCAAATGTAGCAATAAGAAAATATTCCTTATACTTAAAATATCAAACTAAGGGACTTGAAGAGCCTGAAAAAGTTTTGGCATTATCTAACAGAACTGTAAAAACTTTAACAGGGCAAAAAAAAGATGATTTCAAAGAAACTGAAATTATAGAAGTAATTACATCAGATAATCCAACTTCAAAATTAAAAGAGATAGAAGAACAGAAAGAAGCAATAAAATTATCAGATGTAGAAGAAAAAAGAATTTTTTTAACAAGAGAGAAAGTAAAAAGACAGCATTTGATAAAAAAGATAAGAGAAGAAATTAGAGATATTGAGGAAAAAATTAAATCTTTAAATTAAAAGTTCATAGCGACAATGACTTACAGATTAAAAACTCATAGTAGTGATGATGAAGAGCAGTTCTAAAAGGCTGCTCTTTTAATATGGAAATAAATTATTTTTACTTTGAATTTTGGCTTTAATTGAAACAACAAATGTTTACTAAATTTTTTCAGATGAAACTGGCAGAAAAATGATTCAGTTTTGCGAAGTGGAACGCTCGCATTACGAACTCATTTTTTTGCCTGAAAAGCCCTCGGCGTTTGAGAGCTCGACAGTAATTTTTGAAAAAAATGACAGGCGAGCCATTCATTTTTAATGAATGGAGGAGCTTTGCAAAGGGCTTCGCCCTCTTGCATTGCGACTGGCCGATGCAGAAATTGAACAGTCAAGAAACCTACGATTTGCAAAAAAAATTATAAATAAGTATAATTAGAATAAATTGGAAAATGTAGAAACATTTTTTGATAAAAGGGGGAATAAAAATGGCT
>NZ_AXVL01000072.1 GCF_000482505.1 Leptotrichia trevisanii DSM 22070 | reverse complement strand
GTTCCGTTTGCGGAGCTCCTTCTGCTCCCGTGTCTATATGTTAAATACAGTTTTTCCTGTCCATTCTTTAACTGGACTGCATTTCCCAATGTTACGGAGTTTTCAAAATTTGTTGCAGTAATTATTTGGAATGTATGAAGAATGTGAGAAAAATAACCGCCGTCTTTTACAACAACGATTATTTAAAACTTTTATAATTTAATTACTCACTTTCATTTTCTAATTCAAAATTCTTCTTATCAATATTTTCTTTTGAATTATTTTTAAGTAAATTAATATGATAAATTATTTCATGATCAGATATAAATCCTTCTAAATTAACTTTTTCTATTTTTTTACTATTTTCAGCTGAAAATGTAATTGTACATAATATTAAAAATAATAAAAATCTCAAACTTCTTCTTTTATTTTTATATGGCATTATACTCATCCTTTCTTTACTAAAATTACTTTTAAAATTTCTTACATTATATAGGGACTTTCATATTTCATAATTTTTATCATTTTTTCTTTTTCTTCTAATCAATCCAACCTTTTTAATACACATAGATTATATAATATATTGTGATAAATTTAAAAAATATAAAAATTCATGATAATTTTGTGCTACATATAGATTTCTAAACTTTTTAAGTATCTTATAAATCTTTTTATTTCCTGATTTTGATATAAATTTTCATTTCCTATCAATTTAAACATATAACCTTTATACACTATTTCATAAACTATAGGATTTTTAATTTTTTCTTCATTAAATTTAATAATTTTAGGATTTGTTTCATCAGAATTTTGATTTTTTACAATATTTTCTTTAGACGTTATCTCTTCTGGGAAAAATGATATATTGTCATTAGAAATCGATAATATTGCCTCTGTTGATAAATTCAATTTTTCAATTATGCCCAAATTTTTATTTTCAAAAACAATATGATTAATTCCTCTTATTTCTTTTACTATTTTTAAATAGATTTCTTTATTTTCAAAAATATTTATTTCAGATACATTCCAATGAGAAAAATCAATATATTTTTTACGATTTATTTTAAATTTATGATTGTTTCTTATATTTAATTCTATATTTTTAATCGGTCTTTCAACAATTTTATTTGGATTATATATTTCTTCATCTGATATATTTAAATAACAGTTAGAAATTGAATTTTGAGAAATTGCCAACATATTTTTTGAAGACAAAAAATATAAACTAAATAAAAAAATATATAGTATTTTCACCAATCCCCAACCTTTCACTAAAAATTATAAATAGCATTTTCATTATCTATATATAAACTATTCTCCTTTCTTAGTTTTTCTATAATATCTTTTATAGTTTGTATAAATGTTAATAATTTCTTATCTTTAAAATTATTTTCATTATCATAAATTATAAAATTATGATTATTATAGGTTATATCATACAAAGTGATATCTTTTTGAATTTCATATTTACTTTTGATAGGTATACTCAATGGAATTTTCCCATTATTATTCTTTTGATATTTTTTTATCATCTCTTCTTTTTTACACAATTCTTTAAGATTTATTTTAGAACTCTGATTATTAATTTCAGAAAATTCATAATTAATATATTTAATATTTAAATCTTGCATATATTCACTTATATTGGCTTGTTGAAATGAATTTTCCAAGACATTTTTTATAGAAGGAGATAATATTTTTTTATATTCTGTATTTATTTTAATCATATTTTTTTGTTCTATATCTTCAGGAATTTCTAATTTCAATGTTCCGTCACGGTAATAATAAATATTTAATATACCGACATATTCCCAACTTTCTGAAGAAGACATTTCTTGTAGAGTAATAATTTTATCATTAATATTATTGGTTTTTATATTTTTTCGATTTCTAAAATCAATAACTTTAATAGAAAAAACCTCATTTTTAGAAATATTTTCATATTCTTTAACATCTTGCCATATAATATTATTATTTCCTAAAACAAACATTGATAAGAATAAAAAATATATTATTATTTTATTCATTTTTTATATTTCCTTTATCAAAAAGTTCTGTTTTCTCTTTTAAATTTTTAACTCTTATTTCTTTTCCTATAACACTTTTATTATAAAAAAATCTTATATTTTGGGGGTTTGGTCCATTGAGTTTATCCATTACTTTTCTTTCAATCCAAAGAGTATTTACTTCATCAGGATAAAAAGGTTGCATAATATATTCTTCTTTTCCATTTGAATTTTTAATTTTAACATATCTATTTTCTAAATACATTATTCCTTCTTTTGTAATTATTTTTCTTACATTTTCAGAATCAAAATATTTCATTTTATTTTTATTCGATAAAATATAATCATAAGGATGTCCTACAAATTCATGTTGTTCACCTGGTATTTTACTTTTATATTTTATTTCTTTAGATTTCCCTTTTTCATCTATACTGTAATATGTTAAATTGTTTGTATTTATATTTTTATCTATATAATTAAAATTATAAAATATTATATCTGCTACAGTTTCACCTTTTTTCGATATCTCATAATTCGTAGCCATATTATGACGATACCAATCTTTATTTAGTTCTAATTCTTTAGTAACGTTTTTTTCATCTATAGGATGAACTATAAATTTAATTGGACTATTAATAATTTCTCTAACAGCTTCTGTTTTAAATTTTGTATAATCATCAACCCCTTTTAAACTTCCTTTTTCTTTTATTTCGATTTTTATTGAGCCATCATCCATAATCTTTGTTCCTAAAGTATCCACATTAGCAAATTGATATACATCTAATTCTCTTTTATAATTCTCAGATTTTAAATTATCTCGTAAAAGTAATTTATCCGAATTTAATAAATCTACTAATATCCCTTGCATTTCTGATTTATTTCCTTTATTAATTTTATTTAAAAATTCTTCTATTGCAAATTTTTTACCATAGTTTAAATATTTTTTTAATTCTTCATTGTTTCCTACTTCTAAAATAATTTCATCTCCCACATTAGTCCCCAGCTTGCTAGTATCAATCTTCCCGTCAGACCTGTACGTCATATTCTGGTTGCTTCCCTTGTACTCTTCCTTGAAGTAAGCATTTGCGGCCCTTCCTGTACTTTCAAGTCCTTTTTCTTCAGTTCCAGTCGCTATCTGTCTTCCTGCCACTCCATTTACAATATGGCTTGCCTCTTCTGCAAGTGTTCCGATTAATCCTGC
>NZ_AXVL01000071.1 GCF_000482505.1 Leptotrichia trevisanii DSM 22070 | reverse complement strand
GAGAAAAAAGGGAATGGAAATATATTATAGCAGCGAAAAGAGGGTAAAATGTGGGGATAAATTTTGAAGAAGTAAAAGCTATAGTGGAGTTGGGGATAATGGGTGTCATAAGCTATACTTATATTACTCAGCAAAAAAAACTTTTTGAACAGCAAGAAAAAACGATAACCGTTCTAGCTAAATTAGAAAATCAGCTAAACAATGATTTTTTAAAAGGGAAAGGGATGGAGATAGCTTTAACACTGAAAATACAGGATATGCGGTGGGCAGTACAAAAACGTATATTGAAGTATATAAAAAATAATCACTTGGAAGAGAACTGGGAGATTATCAACAAAGAAATTAACACTTTCTTTGACGCTAAAATGATTAATTTTGAAAATGATATGCACGATATAATAGAAGAAACAACTTATAAATTGTTATCTCGTATGATAAAAGATGAGTTTGAACAGACAAAAGAAATATTGCTGCATATTTTGGACGACTTGAAAAAGGAAGGTGTCAAAGAAAAAGATTTGTACGGAAAAGCAGCAAGGATTGTCGAGACACATATGGAGTCGATTGAAAACGAACTTGTTGCTAAAATAAAATCACTTATAAATTGATAGCCAGAAATGGCTATCTTTTTTTGTAAATAATTTTAAATATTTTATCAAAAGGTGTTGACTTTTGATAAAAAGTGTAGTATAATAATATTAAGATAAAGGATGAATGAGGAGTGATGAAAATGACAAAAAATGAAATAGCTAAAAATATAAATAAAACAGTTAAAGGGATAGGAAGAACAATAGCTTTAGATTATAAAGCTGAGTTCAAAGTTGGGCAAATATTAACAGCTGAAAAAGCCGAAAGCTGGACAAACGGTGGAGAATTTATTGTTGAAACAACTAGAAAATATGAATATTTTCTTAACTGTATAAATGAAGTTGATGTTCACGAAGTAAACTATGATTTACTAAGTGAAGCTGAAACAGAAGAAGATGAAAAATATGCAGAAGCATATTATGAAGTATTGGGGACTGATGAAGATAGTTATTATGAAAAAGAAGTGTTAGTTCCAGCAGGTACAAAATTTGAAATCATAAGCGTTGCGGATGATAGTGCTTTTGAAGAAGTTGGTTATTGCGAAATAACTGTAAAAAGAATATAAGGAGGAGAAAATGGAAACAAAGAAAGAAACTAGGGGGGCAAAAAAAGGACGTCCAAAACCAGCGACAAGCGGACGAAAAAAGGCTGAGCCAGGAATGAAAATAAAAAAAGTTTCTGTTGCACTTCCCGAAAAAATGTGGGAAGAGTTGACAGAACGAGCAAAAAAACAAGAAATTACTAGAAACAAATTAATAAAAAATATACTAGAAATTTATTTGAAAAAATAATAAACATTTTTATCAAAAGGTGTTGACTTTTGATAAAAAGTGTAGTATAATAATAATGTAGAAAGGAGGTGAAAAGATTGTAATGGCAAAGAAAAATAAAAAAATGCTGGAAATAAAGGAAGTAACAGTCACGATTAACTTATTTATTTTCAGCATTACAATAAAATTTTCTAAATAGAAAACAGGTTTGAGGGATAGCCACCCTCCACCTGTAACCATTATAACACAAAAATATGAAAAAAGAAATAAAAATCGGAAAAGCAAAAATAAGTTTCGAAATCAAAAAAACAACATTAAAAGAAAAAATATCAGCTTTAATTGTGATTTTTGTTATCGCATTACTGATATATATATTTAAAAAATAAACTTTGGAGGATTAAGAAAATGATGAAGAAATTAAACTACTGGAACGTGAAAGAATATATGTCTGAAAAAGACAAAAAAGTGTGTGAGGACGCTTGGGACAAAGAAATTGAATTAAGAGTTGACGAGTGCGGAAGAGTATTTGATGAATCTGATGCATACATCGCTGATGTAGTGTATCAAGAAAGTTCAGAATACTAAAAATTCAAAAAAAATTGACAAATCTTAAAATATAAGTTATATTATTATTGTGATCACTTTTAATAATACATTGTGTAAAAAAAGAGGGCTTAATTGCTCTCTTTTGTTTTATAATAAACATTATAGTCGGAGGTACAAATGAGAAAAGCAAAATGAAAAAGTTCATCAATAAAAAAGCTATTAGAAATTGAGAGAACAATTATTCTTGATATAGTAATTGACAATTTCAGCGAGTATGAATTATTAAACAAATGTTTTGATAAATTAGATAAAAATTTAAAATTTTAAGGGGAATAAAATGGCAGGAAAAAAGAAATATCAACGGGAAGAACTGGTGATTAAATTACAAAATTTAATTGACAGCGGCAAAGTGAAGAACACAAGTGATTTAGGAGGGAGTTTTTATAACACTTTGAGAAACTATATAGCTCCAACTTGGAGCGAGATATTAAAAGCAGTTGATAGAGACTTGGAACATATCAATATAAAAACAGAATCGGAAATAATAAAAGAATTACAAGAAGTTGTCGATTCAGGAATAAATGCAATTATGGAAGTTGAAAAAGTTTTATCTTATGAAAGAATTTTGGCAAGGTTAAAATGTAAAACTATGAAAGATGTATTCAAAAAAATCAATAGAGAAGAAGAAACGAAACACTTGTTTTTAGTAGAAAAGACGAAAGAGGAAGTAACGAAAGATATTCAAAAATTAGTGTCAGAAGGAACTATAAGAACAATTTATGATTTGAGTAAATATGATTATTCGTATAAAAGATTAAAGAAAATTTTTGGAAATATAACTTGGCGACAAATGGCTAAAGAAATGAAGTTAGATTTACATTTTAAAGCGGAAGTTGATGTAACTAACGAAGAACTGATTGATATTTATAAAGAATTATCAAGAGATTTGGACAAAGATATAAAAGGAGCAACTGCAAGAGACATAAACGACAATTGCATTTATAATCGAGGATGTTTTGAGTTAAGATTTGGCAGTATCAATAATTTAAGAGAAATTTGCGGATATGAATTTAAAAAAAGGGAAGAAAAATGGACAAAGGAAAGAGTACTTGAAACTTTAATTAAAGAGTATAAAAAAAGAAATGGAAAATTAACTCTGAAAAATTTGAAGGAAATAAAAACACTCCCTTCTCAAGGCACTATTTGTAAAAAATTTAAAGTGACAAATTTTACAGAAGTTTTAAAAATAGTAGAAGCAGAAATAAAAAATGGGATTCTATAATCTTGGTATTGTATTTTAAAAAAGAGCCTAATATGGCTCTTATTTTTCTATATTCTTAATAGCTGTTTCAATTTTAACTTTCAGAATTTTCAAATCTTGAATATTCATTTCTTCCAGCTCTATAATTTTTATTTGTTTTAGATTCTCAATATCTTTTTCATCTAAGTTTTTGATTTTTAAATTTTTCATTTA
>NZ_AXVL01000070.1 GCF_000482505.1 Leptotrichia trevisanii DSM 22070 | reverse complement strand
GATTTCTTGAATGAATTTAAAAACTATGAAACAGATTTCAAGGCAAGAAAAAGTAATAAGGGAATTACGGATTTTAAGCGTATTTTCAATATAAAAAAGATAATCAAGGACAAATTAAATCAAAGACAGAATAACAAAAATTTCAAGAAAAATCTTAAAAAGGAAGTAAAGTTATTTGATGAAGTTTTTAGGGATGTGGACTTTGAAGTAATCAATAAAAAAATAGAAGATTATTCAAAAGGAGAAAAAGTTGAAGAACTAATCAAGAACAGGGAAAATCTTTATTTTGAGATTAAAACACTTGAAACTAAAGCGAGTAATTTAAAAAGTTCAATTAATTTTTTAGAAAAGGAACAAATCAGCAAAAATAATGAAATACATAATCTTGATGAACAAATCTGGAAAAAGAAAATGGAAGCGGAAAAACCTTATGTCGTTTCAGAAAGGCGAAAGCAGGAACTTATTAATGAAGCTCTTAATGAAGCAAGAAAACGTGGAGATACCTTAATGAGAAATATTAAGAAGGACGTAGAAAAGGAGGAAGCCAAGAATAATGCTATAAAGCAGGATATTTTAGATAAAAGACTTCAAATGGAACGTGAACAGCAGGAGCTTAATAATCGTCTTAAACAGCTTAATAACAGCTATGCGGACTTGGAGGAAAAGAAAAGACGTAGAAAATCTGAACTTGAAAAGCTGGCCCAGCCAGTTGTACAAAAAGAAGTTGATGATCTGGTTCGTGAACATTTGAGATACTACGAAGTTACAGACAAGGATATTTTAAATTTTAAAGCAAATAATAAATTTGAATACGATAAGTTATTTGGAGAAGCTGAAGCTAAGGCTGATGATAAAATTAAGGGGGCTTATATAAGACGAAAATATGACGCAGGCAATAAATTCATAAATCAAATGACAAATTTGCTTCACGAAGATTCCAATGGGAAATTTTCCCTTCTAGAAATAGAAAAAACAGTAATAGCGGCAATTGAAAAAGTGCCAGACAATACTTATGGATGGTGGAATGATTTTAAGATTAATCTGGATATTGAGCTGGAAAATACGGTTAAGGATAGGAACGTTGTACGTAATCGAAGTAGTTCTCAATATGATAGAAGTTTATAGTATTTAACAAAAAAAGGACTTGAAGTCCTTTTTTACTTAGTCTTTAACATACATTCACCAATTTTTTCATAAACAGTTATTGTTTCTAAAAAATCAATATCTTTTGCATAGGGATTACTCTTGATGTATTTTTCCCATAAGGTTTTTGTTGTTCCGCTAATTTTGAATAAATCTACCACCTCTTTATATTGACTAACTGATTTTATAGAACCTCTATGTTCACTCGTTCTTTCTATCGCTTCTCTTAGTGTATCTTTATCAATTTTATCCTTGTAGAGATGATACAACATATATAAATCATAAAAATCTCTTGCCCTTGTAGTTGTAATATTTCTACTTGAAATAGTCTCAAATTTTTCTGCAATAACAGATTCTATTGTATAAGTCATAATGGGTATTGTTCCTGATTCTAATATTTTAGAGTAAAAATATCTCATTTCTCTTGGAGTGATAACATCCCCAGTCGTTATATCTATATTCAAAACGGCGTTGATTTTTCCAAAAGTACAAGAAATTTTTGCACAAAAATCTTCATATACGTCTTTTTGTCTGATTGGTGTTAATTTAACCAGCTTATAATCAATATCAGCATCTATTTCAATCTCCAGTATTTCTTTTACAATTTTTGATATAGTTTTTTCATTTACTGGAATTCCTTTAATTGTAGTATCCATATCCATTGTGCTGCGCATATCTATTCCAATAAGTGAAGAAATGAGAAGCCCACCTTTTAATATGAAATTTTTACTATACTTTGATTTTGATAATTTTTCTAAAACGCCTTCAAACAAACACATCTGAAGCAACGAATTTGGATTTACTCCTGTTTTTTTTGATATATTTCTAATAGCTCCTTTTATTTGTTCCGATGTTTTCATAATAATACCTCCGTATATTGTTTTAACTGTTCTTCCATATTCATATAGATAGCATATTTAGACATCTTTAATAAATCTTTGTCATTATCTCTAAAATACAATTTCATAGCTTCACTGAATACATTAGTGTCTACTCTGTTTTTGTTTTTGATAAGATCTAATATCGTTCTTTCCTTATCGTAGATAAAAATTTTTCTGCCAAAAGGATTCGTTATACTTGTCTTACCAATATTATAATAATCTTTTTTGCTGTACTTAAAAATAATATTGTCCTTTATTGACTTAATTCTGCTCACATTATCTCCGACTGGAACAGTCATTACATAAATGAGTGGCATTCTGGTAGATAATCCTTGCAAATAAGCCGCTGTTTCGTGAGAAAAAACTCCTTTCGGAACTCTATGGGAAAAATAAATATACTCATCTATTTCTTCGTTTGGAAGTCCATATAGTCCGTTTGCTATTTTTATAATCTCTTTTTTTTCAGTCAATTCTTTCAATACATCTTTATGAATACCGAACTCCAAAACTTCTTTAGTAGAAATAATACCATTATTTTTATTGATTTCTTTTAATAAAATTTCCTTTTGAACCATTTATATCACCGCCTTTTTGTTCTTATATTATATGATTTATAAGAATGAAAGTCAATAAATGATAAAAAATTATAATTGAATTTTTAAATAACAAACTAAATTTTTCAATCTACAATTAAATATTTGAAAATAACAAGACTTATTTATCTACTAAAACAGATGTTTTAATACACACTTAAAACTATATTGTATTTAAGGGTATAATAAGCAAAATGATGTACACTAAATTAAAATATATTTTAGTAGATATTTTTGTAAAGGAGTTGTCTAAATGAAATTTGGATATGCAAGAGTAAGCACAGCAAAGCAGGATTTGACAAGGCAGATAGCATCGCTTGAAAATGCTGGCTGTGACGAAGTTTATTGTGATATACAGAGCGGAAAAAATATGAAGAGGGCTGAACTGCAGAAAATTTTGTCAAAAATTCGGGAAAATGATACGTTTGTTGTTACAGATATTGACAGGCTTGGGCGTAATTTTACAGAAGTTACTGAGCTTTATACAAAGCTTAAGGATATGAAAGTTAATATTGCTGTAATCAATCAGGAACTTTTAAATCATAATGTGAATGATAGAAAAGATGAAATTGTAAATGTTGTTGTGATTCCTCTCCTGATATATTTGGCTGAAAGAGAGCGGAGCATTTTAATTGAAAGAATAAATGATGGAATTAAAAATATGCCGCTTGGAAAATCAGGGAAAAGATATAGCAGGAAAACTGGAAATGTAATTGGACGGCCAATCAAAGTTTTAAATCTTTCAAAAGAAGAACAGGATATGTTAAAGCGAGTACGGAATAAGGAAATAAGTGTAAAAAGTTTTTGCAGGTTTATGCAAATAAGTAGATCTTCGTATTATAAATATTACAAGAACAGTTATCTTGATTAAAAACTAAAATGAAAGGAATTTCAATTATGACTGAT
>NZ_AXVL01000069.1 GCF_000482505.1 Leptotrichia trevisanii DSM 22070 | reverse complement strand
CGTTTCGTTCTGTCCCAAACTTCAGAATACCCGACTCTTGAAGTGAAATAGTCGCTTCCAAGATACCGTCCTAAATTTATGTACTTGCTTCTAGTCTCCATCAAATACTTGGAACTTGGGTTCATATTCGTTGTAAACATTGCACTTGAAAGTATTGGATTTACGTCTATTCTTCCGGTATTCTTAATATCCTTAATCCCTGAATTGTTTCCTGCAATCTGAATTGCCCTGTCAAATCCATTGTTTACAGGATTATTTAAGTTTGTGCTTCCATTAACCTGTGAATTTCCGCCAAAGCTGCTGTTTACTTTAGACAGCAAGGTATTTCCTGCAGCCTGAACCTGCCCGTTGGCAGAACTTGTCCCTTTATTCATTCCAACTGAAGTTGAAGAAATCAAGGCTCTGCCAGTCGCTCCGCCATTATTCAGTACTTTTCCGTTTCCTGCCTCAAATGTTACAGAATTTTCAAAATTTGTTGCAGTAATTATTTGGAATGTATGAAGAATATGAGAAAAATAACCGCTGTTTTTTATAACAACGATTATTTGAAAATTTAATTTGCTATTAAAACGAGTTTGAAATTTTTGTTTTATTTGAGATAAAACTTTTAAAAATTAGTATATTGATTATTCATAGTATAGTATTCTTTAAAAAGAAATAAATTTAACAAATCGTATTTTCTTGTAAAGGTATTTCTTTATTTCCAAAAGAAATTATCAATTTTATTTTTTATTTCTATAATATCTTTTATTTCTTTTAAAACTTCTTTATTTTCTGGCAAAATATCTTCATAAGGTAATCTTATCATTATATTATGAATAATTTTTCTTTTTTTATTTTTTTTAAAAAATATATCAATCTTTCCATTATCAAACAAATATCTCCCTGTGTACATATCTTCATCGTATTCAAAATTTGTATTCTTTTTATTTCTTTTTAAATATTTTTTTATTTTTGGAAGTGTTTTTCTTATTTCATCACCTATTTTTATTTTGTTTTTATCATCAAAATATAAACTTTCTAATGCGAAAGTTAAAGTTTGAAATTCTGGAATATTAAGATTTTCAACATAAAAATACAATGTATAAAAAATTCTAAAATTACTATATATCAAATTAATATTTATTGAAATTCTGTCATCGCTTAAATTTATATTTATATCATTTGGAAAAGAAAATTCTTTTATTACTTTTTTTAATGAAATTTTACTTATTCTATTTATTCCGTATGTTTTATTTATATAAATTTTTAACATCATCTTCTTACTTTTCCACTTCCTTTATTAGATTGTCCTTTTCCTGCACGAGAATGTTCCGCTGATTTTGACATGTCATCTAAGGCATCTTTCATTTTTCCTTCCGCTTTATCTAACAATTCTTTATCTTCCTTTGTCTTATTAGTTTTTGATTTCAATTCTTTGTACTCTTTTTGAGCTTCTTCATATCTTTCTTGTGCACTTTTAACTGTATCTGGATTACTTTTCCTATGATTTTTTGTTTTCTCTCTCTTAGGTTTTCTTCTATTATTGTTTTGTTCACCCTCTTCATTAGATTTATTAGTATTATTATTTTTTTTCTTTTTTCCTCTTCCCCTTCCTCTAGAAGTGCTACTTTTTACAGGTAATTTTGATGTTGGTTTTGTTTGAGAAGCTACAGGTGCAGAATTTGTATTGCTTTTACCAGATGTTTTATTATTATTTGTCGAAGGTAATGTTGCAATCTTTAATCCCAATGATGGATTTCCCGTTACCCCTATTGCTATTCCTGCTCCTATTGCTATTATTTCAGGATGTTTTGTAATAGTATTCCAAGTATTTCTTATACCTTTATCAATCCCATCAATTACAGCTTGAGCTTCTTTAGAATTTGGAGCTTTACTATGATATATCATCTGACGAATTAGTTCATAATCTCCAACATTAGTCCCCAGCTTGCTAGTATCAATCTTCCCATCAGACTTGTACGTCATATTCTGATTGCTTCCCTTGTACTCTTCCTTGAAATAAGCATTTGCAGCCCTTCCTGTGCTTTCCAGTCCTTTTTCTTCAGTTCCAGTCGCTATCTGTCTTCCTGCCACTCCATTTACAATATGGCTTGCCTCTTCTGCAAGTGTTCCGATTAATCCTGCCTTTGTTGAGTTCTCTTTTGCATTTATGTTGATTATTATTGTATGAACTCCATCTTTTGAAACATATGCTGTTCCTGCCTTGTTTTTCATCTCAGGAGTATCTTCGCCAGTTGTATATTTTACGTCAAGGTTGTATCCTAAATCCTTGTAGGCATCTTTCCAGGCTGCAACAACATCTTCTGACTTGTCAGCTTCATTAAGTCTTTTACCTGCTATGTTATTTACAGTTTCACTAAGCCTTACCTCCCTAAGCTGTCCAAAGAAGTTCCTGTTGTCATCTCCTCTGTCATTGATTGACTCCTTGATAGCTTTTTTCACATCCGCTATCTCTTTTTTGGCCTTCCCAATATCCTCTCTCAATTTAGCAGGATTAGTAAGATATTCAATAGTCTGGCTCTCAACATTGATATTAGTGCTGCTATGAGTGTCCCTCGTTACTTCATTGGCTTTTCCTAAATCCCTGTTTATTGGACTTCCTTCAGCTTTTACTATCTCAACATCTCCGACTACTGTATTTCTTGCGATTCCTTGCTTGTCCCTGCTGTCCTGATTAAATCCAACATTTGTAATTCTCGGTTTCCCTGTTGAAATTCCAAGTGATCCGCCTGTTGTCTTCATTGTGTCGTGATTCTGAATATCTTTTCCAATATAGCTGTCAATCTTGAATGTGGAGTTTCCTTCCTTGCCAACTACAGATCCTGTATTTTCAAGCGTTCCAACGTGAAGATTGCTTCCCTCTCCGACAATGAATGTGCTTTGGTTGTCTACGAACGCTCTATCTCCATTAGTTCTGCTTCCGCTTACATTTACGGAACTTGGCATTCCATTTGCACTTATTCCTACGCCTATTCCTCTCGAACTTCCAGTTGTAGTGCTTGTATTCTGTCTACTTTCCACAACCAGCTTGCCAATGTTTCCTGTTACTTTTCCACCTTCCTGGTTAAAGCCGTTTAGTACCATTGAGCCTGTATTGTTGTGAACTTCATTTACATTCTTGAAGTTTCCGTTTGCATAGACAGTTTCAACTGTATTCTGGTTGCTTTGGCTAGCTGAAATGCTTCCGCCGTTTCCAGTAGTCTGTATTTTATGTCCATAGCCAATTGTAGCTCCTGCATTTATTCCTCTGCTCGAACTGCTTGAGCTGTAACTGTTATGAAGTTCCACAGCTTCCTTCTGAATGTTTGCCACGTTGTTGTAGATGAATGTTCCGCCCTGAGCCTGTGTTCCCTGATACGTTATATTGTTTACATTGCTGTAGGTAATGCTTGAATTTTCATCCATCGGCTTTAATGTTGTTACGGCCGCACCTTCAGTATGGGAACTTGTGTTGCTTCTTGAACGTGTAAATCCAGCGTTTACTCCGATGTTGGCGTAGAAGTTGCTGTTTGCCATGGCATCCCTTGCACCTTTTGCACCGACGCTTCCATTTACATAGTTTGTCTGTCT
>NZ_AXVL01000068.1 GCF_000482505.1 Leptotrichia trevisanii DSM 22070 | reverse complement strand
AGGAGGAATAATGACAATAAGAGAACAGCTTGAAGCTGAAATGGATCAAGAAGAAATTAAGGAAATGGAGGAAAATAGCATTGATGACAACAAAGGATATGATGAAATGGATGATTTTGATACTGACATCAATTTGGATTCAGATTGAAGTAATTAGAGTTAAAGGGCATTGGATAGCAGGAGGCAATGTGGTATTTCCGTTTTTGGTGGCTATGCTGATGTGGTGGTGTCCTAGAATAATTAAGGATTTTAAAGGAGGATTATGGAATACAAAGAAATAAGTTATAAGAATGAAGATGAATGGCACAGCATAAGGCGAAAGCACATTGGAGGAAGCGATGTGAGTGTCATAATGGGTTATAATGAATACAAAAATCCCGTAACTTTATGGGAAGAAAAAACAGGTAGACGTAAACAGGAAGATTTAAGCAACAACGAGGCAATACAACGTGGCAAATTGAGTGAAAATCTACTTATAGAACACTTCAAAATCAATAACCCCGGTTATACTGTGAGTAAACTTGAAAAAACGCTTGAGAGCCTTAAATTCAGTTTTATGAGTGCCAATCTTGACGGAACACTAAAAAATGAAATAGGAGAAATGGGAGTTCTGGAAATTAAGACGGCAACGTGCCATTCATATCAAATTTACAAAGATAAATGGCAAAACGATATTCCAATTGAGTATTATCTGCAAATCCAGCATTATCTGTATGTAACTGGATGGAAATATGCGATATTGTATGCTGATATAAAATTAGCTTTTGCAGATAATAAACACGAAATTAAGCAATATTTCATTGAACGTGACGAAGAAGATATTGAGTTGATAAAGCAAAAAGAAATTGAATTTAACAGTTTCATAGTCAATGACATTAAACCGCCGTTGACAATAAAATTAGCAGTATAGGAGGATAAGATGAGTGAAACACAAACATTGGAATTGGTAATTAAAAAAATTACTCCAGCACAAGTTGAAAGTAATATTGAACAGCTGGATACATATATGTCAAATGTTACAGAGCATTACAAAAATTGGATTGTAACAGAGGATAGCTTAAAAGAAGCCGCAACAGAAAGAACAAAATTAAATAAACTTGAAAAAAATCTTGCTGAATTTAGAAAAAGAGTTCAGGAAGAAGGACTAAAAGATATTAACGCTTTTATTCAAAAATTAAAAGATTCGGAAAAAGAAGTAAAAACATTGTTAAATAACATCAAAACACAGATTGATGAATTTGAAGAAAAACAACGGGAAGAAAAACAAAAAGAAATACAGAAAAAAATTAACGGAATGTTCGTAACAAATGAAAATTTAAAACAGTTCGTTGTGCAGAATCCGAAATGGAAAAATAAAACTTTTACTATAAATAAAATAGAATCTGAATTATCCGAGCAACTAGAAAATTTGGTAAACAAGAAGCAGTTTATCGAAAACGAATTAGAAAAAGCTAATAAGGGAATTGAATTTAAAATAGTTTTTGAAGCTGTACAATTTTTAATGAACTCAGAATATTCAGAAATAGTTAAGGAGATCGAGAAAAAGAGAAACGAAACTAAAAAAACTGAGGAAAATTTAAGACAGAAAGCCGAAGAAGAAAAACAAAGAGAATTGGCTGAACTTGAAGCAAAAAAAGAACGAGAAAAAGAAGAAGCAATTAGGGCTGCACAACAACAAAACAATGAAGTCGAAAAAACTAGGAAAACAGTCGTAAACGGTAAGTATTACGATATTACGTTAAGATTTCCAAAAGCTCCAAGCCAATTTCTGAAAGACTTTAAAAAATTGGTGGATAGTTACGGATTGGAATATATAAAAATAGAAAGCAAACAAATTTAGGAGGATATAAAAATGGGAAGACTGGGAAATGAAGAAAACAAAAAACAAAACAAATTAATGACGTTTACAGTAGGAAACGAGGAAGTAAAATTAAGTCCTGCAATTGTAAAAAATTATTTAGTTAACGGAAACGGAAATATTACGGATCAAGAAATCAATTATTTTATGCACTTGTGTAGAGCAAGAAAACTAAATCCTTTTGTAAAAGAAGTGTATTTAATAAAATACGGAACTCAACCAGCCGCAATGGTTGTATCAAGAGACGCATTAGAAAAAAGAGCAATCAAGCATAAGGACTACAACGGTAAAAAGACAGGGCTATGGATTTTAAAAAAAGATACAGG
The DNA here is from genome assembly GCF_000482505.1 of Leptotrichia trevisanii DSM 22070. Taxonomy (NCBI): domain Bacteria; kingdom Fusobacteriati; phylum Fusobacteriota; class Fusobacteriia; order Fusobacteriales; family Leptotrichiaceae; genus Leptotrichia; species Leptotrichia trevisanii. The sequence continues at coordinate 2,149 of NZ_AXVL01000068.1, read as the reverse complement.
GGAATTAGAAAAAAGAGATGGAACAATTTATGTTAAAAGCAAAGAGGAAATAATTGGTGCTTGGTGTACAGTTTACCGAAAAAACTGGGAAAATCCAGTAACAGTAGAAGTGAATTTTGATGAATACGTGCAAAAGAAAAGTGATGGGAAACCTAATACAAATTGGGAAAATAAACCAGTCACAATGATAACCAAAGTCGCAAAGGCTCAAGCGTTAAGAGAAGCGTTTATTGAAGACCTTGACGGAATGTATGAAGCAGAGGAAATAGGCGTAAATGAAAGCGAATTAGACAATACACCTATTCAAGTGAATGAAAACGAAACTTACAACAAAGATGACATTGAGGAAGCAGTTGAAGTTACGGAAGATGAAGAAGATGACGGAAATCCATTTGAATAAAAAGCAAGGGTTAGTTGAGGGTACTTTTTGTAACAAAACAGGAGGATTAAAATGAGTTGGAAATGTAAAAAATGTGGGAGCGATGAACATATAACAGTTATAGAAACAATAAATTATCATAATTGTAAATTAGATAAGGACGAAGAAATAAAAAACCACTCTAGCGAAACAACAGACAGAGGCTACTGGTGTGAAAATTGTAATAATGAAGCTGGATTTTTGGAAGATTTGGCGGATTGGAGGAACGAATAATGAGAGAAATAAAATTTAGAGCGTATCATAAAGAAAGAAAAGAAATATAAGACGAAAGTTTTAGCAGTCCAACTTTTGAAGAGACTGCTAAGCATGTTTTAAAAGAATGCGTTATATCTAGCTATATTAATATGACAAAAATGGAGGAATGATGAAAATAAAGAAATATTTTTATAATGCTAATGATATTATGAAAATACTAGAAATAAGTTTAAGCCAAGCATACAAAGTAATTAGGGAGTTAAATGAGGAATTAAAGCAAAAAGGGATACGTGTGCAACGTGGAAAAGTGGCGATTGAATATTTTAACGAACGCTACAAAATTGCTTAGGAGGTATTCGTATGTCCGTTTACAAAGAAAAGAATGATAAAAAATGGAAAGTTGAAATAAGAACAGTTGATTCAACAGGAAAAGCAATTAGAAAAAGAAAAAGTGGTTTTAATACAAAAAAAGAAGCAATATTGTGGGAACAAGAATTTTTAAATAAACTTGCTTCAAATTCAAATATAACATTTAAAACTATGTGGGAAATTTACTTGGAAGATTGTAGATTAAAAGTAAAAGACAGTACAATTATTAGAAAAATACAGTTAATGAATAATTATATACTTCCTATTTTCGGAAATATTTTGATGAACGAGATAAATACCAACCACATCAGGAACTTTCAAAATGAACTTCTAGAAAAAAAACTTTCAAAAAATACTCTTAGAATTATTGAAAGCCAAGCGAAATGTGTATTTAATTTTGCAGTAAAATATTACAATCTTGAATCTAATCCTATGTCTAAAGTAAAGACAATTGGTTCAAGAAAAAATACTAGGGAATTTTCCATTTGGAGTTTGGAAGAGTTTCAAAAGTTTATATCAGTTATAGAGGATATACAGGATGTTGTGTTTTTTTCACTGCTATTCTGGACAGGTATGAGAGTTGGCGAAGCAATAGCTTTGAATATTAAAGATGTGGATTTTGAAAATAAGAAATTAAATGTTAATAAAACAGTTTCAAGGAGTTTTAATGGAGATATTATAACAAAGACAAAAACAGAGAGTAGCATTCGTAAAATTGCACTTACAGATAAAACACTTGAATTATTAAAAAAACAAATAAATAGAATTTATAAGCCAGCAAACAGCCAAAGATTGTTTGATTTTGGAAGAGGATATGCTAGAAAAAGGTTTCTTGAATATGTAGAGCTATCTAAAGTTAAAAAAATAAGAATGCACGATTTAAGGCATTCTCACGCAAGTTTTTTAATTCAAAAAGGTGTAAATATTTTAGCCATTTCCAAAAGGCTTGGACACGAGGACATCAAAATGACATTAAATACCTATGCTCACTTGTATGAAGAAGAAAATAAAAGAATGATAGATATTTTGAACAAAATTTAAAAATTTTATTCTGCCCCTTTTTTACCCCTTTTAGCAAAATAAAAAAGTTGTATAATTCTCTAAAATAAAAGGGATATTCACTTTCAATGGAATATCCCAAACATC
>NZ_AXVL01000067.1 GCF_000482505.1 Leptotrichia trevisanii DSM 22070 | reverse complement strand
TAATATTTTTGTAAAATATAATACTTGTTTAAGAAAAAGCAGTAAAATTAACTTTCAAAAATTCTTTTTTTGATTTTTTCCCTTAAATAGCCCTTTTTTTAAAAATTAAGGGCTATTTTTTTGTAAAAAAATTTATATTAGTTCCTAATTGTTTTCTTTGCTCCACCGAAATATGTGTGTAAATATTTAGGGTTGTTTTCAAATCTTTATGCCCCATTCTTAATTGAATACTTTTGGGATCATAACCAGCTTCTACCAAAAAAGTTGCGTGAGTATGTCTTAAAGAATGAGTAGGACTGGTGATATCAACTTTTCGTTTGATTAATTCGGAAAAATAAGCTGAGCAACCTTGTTTTTCTAATGATCCGTCACTTCTCGAAAATACGAATCCATCATCTTTAAAATAATTTTTAAATTCATTCTTGTTGTTGTTGTAAATTTCTAATTTTTCTTTAAATATTTCCATCGTTTCACTATTCACATAAATATCTCTGATACTATGTTTATTTTTAGGAATTTTATTCAAGTGTGCTAGTCCACTATTATCATAATACAATGATTTTTTTATTGAGATTTTACTATTTTTAAAATCAACATCTTTCCATTCTAAAGCCATTATTTCTCCTATTCTAGCCCCTGTATTTAATAAAATAATAAATAAGTGATAGTATCTTTTATTTTTATGATTAAAAAGAAACTCTTTAATTTTTTTTAGCTCTTCTAACGTAAATGCCCTATTCGGAACACTTATTTTCCCTTTTACTGTTATATCTTCTAATGGGTTTTCATTAAGAATTTTCATAGTTTTTATAGCATACTTGAATGCACGGTTTAAAAACATCTTTATATTTCTGATATAATTTTGTACATAATCTTTTTTTGATATTTTATTAAATTCTTGTTGCATTATATAAGTATTTGTTTTATTCAAGGGAATGTTATTGAAATTTCTCTTAACGAATCTTAAATAACCTTTATTAGTTTTCAAAGAGTTTCCGTTCCAGTTCACTGAATATTCCTCAACAAACCTATCTAAAAAATCAAACAAACACATTTTACTGTTTACTCTTAAATATTTTCCTTCGTGTTCCAATTCAAATTTCATTAAAGCACGTTCAGCTTCTTTTTCAGTTTTTCCGCCTACACGTTCAATTTGCTTGCGTTCTCCTGATTCTAACGTCACATAAGTTCTAAAATAGTATTTGTTGTTTTTGAATCTAATGTTTTTAGCCATTTTAACCACCTGTGTTTTCTTTTACTAGATTTAATATTGATTCCCCTGTGATTCTGTACCCTTTTCCTAATTTAAATGCTTTTAATTTTCCCTCTTTAATAAGTTTTCTTACTGAATCTTCATTTATTTTAAAATACCTTGCCGTTTCATCGACAAGATATATTTCATTTTCTAAAATCATATTTTTATCACCTTTTACTTTACAATTTATATTTCCGTCATATCAAAATAATTCGATATAACGCAATCTTTCAATATGTGTTTAGCAGTCTCTTCAAAAGTTGGACTGCTAAAACTTTCTTCTTGTATTTCTTCTCTGTCGATATACACTTTTGTTATAAATCTTATTTCATTCTCAATTTTTATTTTGTAAATTTCGGCGTGTTTTATCATTCCGATTTTCCCTTTCCTGTTATAGATATTTCTTGTTCGAATATGCTTTCTTCGTCTCCTAGTTTCATTAAGTCTTCTTCTACATCCACCCCTAAAACTTTGCAGATGTGTTTATATATATCTAAATTATCGGTTTCAATTTTTAGCACATATTTCATTTTAATCCTCCTGTTTTGTTTAAAAGCACCCTCAATTAATCCTTGCTTTTTTAAAACGGATCTCCGCTATCATCATTTTCTTCAACAATTTCAGCGTCATCAATATCGCTTTTATCATAAGTTTCATTTTCATCTACTTGAATCGGTGTATTATCTAATTCGCTTTCATTCACACCCATTTCTTCTGCTTCATACATTCCGCTTAATTCTTCAATAAACGCTTCACGTAATGCTTGTACAATAGCTACTTTTGTTATCATTGTAACTGGACGATTTTCCCAGTTTGTGTTAGGCGTTCCGTCCTTTTTCTTTTGTATGTATTCGTCAAAATTAACTTCTTTTGTAATCGGATATTTCCAATCTTTTCTGTAAACTGTACACCAAGCCCCAACTAACTCCTCTTTATTTTTTCTAAGTATAGAGCCTTCACGTTTTATTAATTCCCCGGTTTCTTTATTTTCTACATATATCCCTACTTCTTTACCGTCGTATTTTGGATTTTGTATTGCCCTTTTTTCGACAGCATCTTTTGCCACTATAATTGCAGCTGGTTGGTTTCCATATTTTATTAAATATGCGTCCCTTATATAAGGATTAAGTCCTCTTGCTTTACAAAGTTTCATAAAGTACATTATTTCAGATTCTGTAACATTTGGATTATCTCCCGATAAATATCTTTTAACAAGATTTATACTTAGTTGCACATTATCATTTCCTACTTTAAAATTCATTACCTTATCATCATTTTTGTGTTTTTCATTTCCTAGTCTTCCCATTTTTATATCCTCCTAAATTTGTTTGCTTTCTATTTTTATATATTCCAATCCGTAACTATCCACCAATTTTTTAAAGTCTTTCAGAAATTGGCTTGGAGCTTTTGGAAATCTTAACGTAATATCGTAATACTTACCGTTTACGACTGTTTTCCTAGTTTTTTCGACTTCATTGTTTTGTTGTTGTGCAGCCCTAATTGCTTCTTCTTTTTCTCGTTCTTTTTTTGCTTCAAGTTCAGCCAATTCTCTTTGTTTTTCTTCTTCGGCTTTCTGTCTTAAATTTTCCTCAGTTTTTTTAGTTTCGTTTCTCTTTTTCTCGATCTCCTTAACTATTTCTGAATATTCTGAGTTCATTAAAAATTGTACAGCTTCAAAAACTATTTTAAATTCAATTCCCTTATTAGCTTTTTCTAATTCGTTTTCGATAAACTGCTTCTTGTTTACCAAATTTTCTAGTTGCTCGGATAATTCAGATTCTATTTTATTTATAGTAAAAGTTTTATTTTTCCATTTCGGATTCTGCACAACGAACTGTTTTAAATTTTCATTTGTTACGAACATTCCGTTAATTTTTTTCTGTATTTCTTTTTGTTTTTCTTCCCGTTGTTTTTCTTCAAATTCATCAATCTGTGTTTTGATGTTATTTAACAATGTTTTTACTTCTTTTTCCGAATCTTTTAATTTTTGAATAAAAGCGTTAATATCTTTTAGTCCTTCTTCCTGAACTCTTTTTCTAAATTCAGCAAGATTTTTTTCAAGTTTATTTAATTTTGTTCTTTCTGTTGCGGCTTCTTTTAAGCTATCCTCTGTTACAATCCAATTTTTGTAATGCTCTGTAACATTTGACATATATGTATCCAGCTGTTCAATATTACTTTCAACTTGTGCTGGAGTAATTTTTTTAATTACCAATTCCAATGTTTGTGTTTCACTCATCTTATCCTCCTATACTGCTAATTTTATTGTCAACGGCGGTTTAATGTCATTGACTATGAAACTGTTAAATTCAATTTCTTTTTGCTTTATCAACTCAATATCTTCTTCGTCACGTTCAATGAAATATTGCTTAATTTCGTGTTTATTATCTGCAAAAGCTAATTTTATATCAGCATACAATATCGCATATTTCCATCCAGTTACATACAGATAATGCTGGATTTGCAGATAATACTCAATTGGAATATCGTTTTGCCATTTATCTTTGTAAATTTGATATGAATGGCACGTTGCCGTCTTAATTTCCAGAACTCCCATTTCTCCTATTTCATTTTTTAGTGTTCCGTCAAGATTGGCACTCATAAAACTGAATTTAAGGCTCTCAAGCGTTTTTTCAAGTTTACTCACAGTATAACCGGGGTTATTGATTTTGAAGTGTTCTATAAGTAGATTTTCACTCAATTTGCCACGTTGTATTGCCTCGTTGTTGCTTAAATCTTCCTGTTTACGTCTACCTGTTTTTTCTTCCCATAAAGTTACGGGATTTTTGTATTCATTATAACCCATTATGACACTCACATCGCTTCCTCCAATGTGCTTTCGCCTTATGCTGTGCCATTCATCTTCATTCTTATAACTTATTTCTTTGTATTCCATAATCCTCCTTTAAAATCCTTAATTATTCTAGGACACCACCACATCAGCATAGCCACCAAAAACGGAAATACCACATTGCCTCCTGCTATCCAATGCCCTTTAACTCTAATTACTTCAATCTGAATCCAAATTGATGTCAGTATCAAAATCATCCATTTCATCATATCCTTTGTTGTCATCAATGCTATTTTCCTCCATTTCCTTAATTTCTTCTTGATCCATTTCAGCTTCAAGCTGTTCTCTTATTGTCATTATTCCTCCT
>NZ_AXVL01000066.1 GCF_000482505.1 Leptotrichia trevisanii DSM 22070 | reverse complement strand
TCAGGGCAGAGCACGCTTGGAATAAGTGGAAGCAATTATTCAAAATATGCAGAAACAACACATTTTGGCGGTGGAGCAGTCGCAAATTCAGCAGAAGGAAGAATTGGAAACCTTAATCTAAGAGGCTCATCATTCATAGCTGAAGACACGACAGGACTTGCAGTTGGGAATGTAAGGGCCGAATCAGTAATCAACACCTATGATATTGAATCAAGACAAAGCAATAAAAGCACTTTTGCCTCAAGCAGCAGCCATGTAAAATCTCATCAGGAAGAAAACGTTGCAAGCAACTTGCAGCTTGGAAAGAATGCTGTAATCACAGGAAATGTTGAAGGGATAGGAAGTAACATTGTTCTTGGGGAAAACACTTTTGTAGGCGGAAAAGTTACAACTGACTCAAGGGAATTGCACAACAGCTACTATGAAAAGAACAGGAGCAAAGGATTTAATGGCGGAGTAAGCCACGGCACAATATCAGCAGGATATGGAAAATCGCAGAACACATACGATGAAAAGAGTACAGTAAATGCAAAATCCAACCTGCAAGTTGGAAATGGCTCAGTATTAAACAGAGGAGCAGAAATTACAGCTACAAACTTTGAATATGGAAATATCCAGATCAATAATGGCGATGTAAAATATGGTGCAAGAATTGACACAAGGGATGTGCATACTTCAAGTAAGAGCAGCGGATTCACAATATCAGCAGGAATAAACAGCCCAGCATTAGACAGGGCAAAACAGGTTGGCCAAGCTGTAAGTCAAATTAAGAATGGCGATACGGCAGGCGGAGCTATGGAAGCGATAAATGCCGCAACTGGGACAATTAAAGGGCTTGCAGACAATCAAGGAACAAGACAGACAAACTATGTAAATGGAAGCGTCGGTGCAAAAGGGGCAAGAGATGCAATGGCAAACAGCAACTTCTACGCCAACATCGGAGTAAACGCTGGATTTACACGTTCAAGAAGTAATTCAAGCTCCCATACTGAAAGTGCGGCTGTTACGACAATGAAGCCTTTAAATGAAAATTCAAGCATTACCTACAACAATGTAAACAATATAACGTATCAGGGAACACAGGCACAAGGTGGAACATTTATTTACAACAATGTTGCCAATATTCAAAAAGAAGCTGTGGAACTTCACAACAGCTACAGCTCAAGCAGTTCAAACAGGGGAATAAATGCAGGAGCTACAATTGGCTATGGACATAAAATACAGACTACTGGAAATGGCGGAAGCATTTCAGCTAGCCAAAGCAACCAGAATACAGTTGAAACAGTTTATGCGAACGGAAACTTCAAGAATGTAAATGAAGTTCACAACAATACAGGCTCAATGGTACTAAACGGCTTTAACCAGGAAGGCGGAAAATTAACTGGAAATATTGGAAAAGTGGAAGTTATTTCAAGACAGAATACAAGCACAACGACTGGAAGCTCAAGCGGAATGAGCCTTGGAATAAGTGCAAACGGAGTGCCAAGCTCTGTAAACATAAATGGAAGCAGAACAAATGGAGATAGAGCATTTGTAGACAACCAAAGTACATTTATTGTTGGAGAGGGAAGCAATCTTCACGTTGGAACTCTTGAAAATACAGGAGCTGTAGTTGGCAAGGAAGGAAACTCCACATTCAAGATTGACAGCTATATTGGAAAAGATATTCAGAATCACGACACGATGAAGACAACAGGCGGATCACTTGGAATTTCAACAGGAAAACCGAGAATTACAAACGTTGGATTCAATCAGGACAGCAGGGACAAGCAAGGAATCACAAGAAACACAGTAGTCGGAGATGTTGAGATAGCAGGAGCTGAAGGAAGTCCAATAAACAGGGACTTAGGAAAAGCCAATGAAGTAACAAGGGATACTCACAGCAGCACAAATATCAATGTTGAGAGCCAGACTATTGAGTATGCTACTAATCCTGCTAAGCTGAAAGAGGATATTGGGAAAGCCAAAAAAGAAATATCTGATGTAACAACAGCGATAAAGGAATCCATCAATGACAGAGGGGATGACAACAGGAACTTCTTTGGACAGCTTAGAGAGGTAAGGCTTAGTGAAACTGTAAATAACATAGCAGGTAAAAGGCTTAATGAAGCTGATACTCATGAAGAAATTGCAAATGCTTTTAAAAATGCTTACAAAGATTTAGGTTATGATACAGAAATTATATTTTCTGATCCAAAGAATGCACCACAACTAATTGATAAAAATGGACATGCTAAAGTTGGAGCAGCATACATCAAGGATGGTGTAAGAACAATAATAATCAATGCTGAAGCAGATGAAAATCAAAGTAAGGCATGGCTAATTGGAACTATTGCTGAAGAAGGAAGCCATATTATTGGAAGAACTGAAAATAGACAGGTTAATACTGGAACTGATGAAAAAGGATTAGAAAGTACAGGAAAGGCTTCAAATGACTATTTTTATGAATCTTATATAGATAATGATAAACCATTGGCAATAAAATCAGACGGTAAGGATTATAGTAAAGTTGATTTTGGAGAAAATGTAGGAGATGACATTGGTTTATTTCATGGTGGAGGAGTAGGAAATTGGAGAGGAGTTGAAGGTTTAAAGCAATTATTAGATTTTCCAAAAGAATATATCTATAGACCTGAAATAAATCATGATGGAGATTTAGACTGGCTTGGAATAAGAGTTCATAACAGACCTAATGTTGCGGCGGAAACTATATCGAATTTTGAACATAAAAATAAAGATTTAAAAATAGATCTTGGATACAGTATGAGTGCAGATGGATTATTTCAGGCAGCAGGAAAAAATGAAATTGAAAAAACTGATGAACTAATATCTATTTACGGTAGAGTTCGCTATATTGAAAAAAATCTACCTAATATTACTAAAGAAAGTACAAATAAAATTTATATTGTAAATTTAACAAAAGATAACACTTTATTAGCGGGTATGGGTTTCCGTTCATATGAAAGTACACAAAAAGCGGTAAAAAGAATGGTAAGCAAGGGAGAATTAATACCTAAAGGAGATAATGTTTATGTCAATAGACATGGAGTTGAGGTTACATTTATAAAAATGGAAAAAGGAAAAAACAAAGATGGTTCTCATGGCGGAGTAATGAAAGTAGGTTCTCCATCACTGCCAACACTAATAAAACGATTAAGAGAAGCGGGTTCACAATTACCTATAAAAGAAGGAGCGATAAAATGATTAAATTAATAACAGTTTTCTTAATTATAATTTCTTCTCCAATTTTTTCTAAAAATTTACTAAACAGTCATGAAGTATGTAAGTATTTCAAAGTAAAAGATGAAAATAATAAAAAATTTAATCCTTATACAGGAAAGACTAATATAAAATTTAAAGAAGATGGAATTTATGAATGTAAAAATTCAGATACTTCATTTAGGATTTTTATACCTCGTTATTTTTATATTGAAGATTTGTATATTTCAGGAAACCTAATCATAGAAGTTAAAGATAAGAAAATGGTAAGATTTGAAGTAAGAGATGAAAATAGGTTGCAATTTTCAGCACAATATAATAAATATGGACCTAATGGGAAAATGTTTAGTTACAAGGGATTTGGATTAGGAAATAGCCATAGTTTAGAAATAAATTTTAAAGATGGAAACCCATTTGGAGATATATTAGAATATTATGATAATGGGAAGCTTTATAGAAAATCTCATCTTGTTAAAAGAAATAATTATTATCCGTTTTCTACACCAGATGATTATAATAAATATATAGATTATTATGAAATATATGATATAAATACAGGAGAAATCTTGAAAAAAGAAAGCTTGTTTAACAAAACTGGAACTGTATGGGATTATGATTCTAAAAATGGTAAATTATACAAAGAAAGTCATCTGGTAAATGGTGAAATAATATTTCAAAGGGAATATAAAGAAGATGGAACAGTAGCTCAAGAATATAATTACAAAAAATAACTTTTTTAATAATCGTTGTTGTAAAAGACAGCGGTTATTTTTTTCTATATTACATACAATCTGAATTTTTAAAACAACTTTTTACCCAAAAATTACAGCGTTTAAAACAACCAAATTTAAAATAGTAGTTATTAGTTGTTTTTAATTGAATGAAATTGTAAAATATAGAAATGAACTGAACAAAGTAGCATTAAGAAATTTTAAATCAAAAGAACTTGATTTATTTATTGCAATAATTAGTAGAATGAGGGATAAGGAAGAAGAAGTTACATTTTCTTTTGATTATTTAAAAAATTTAATTCAGTATGAAACTTCAAATAGCATCGAAACATTTCATAAAGAATTAAAATCAATGTATAATAAATTGATAAAATGTGTTTATGGCTGGGAAACTGAAGATGAAATTGTTAGGTTTGTA
>NZ_AXVL01000065.1 GCF_000482505.1 Leptotrichia trevisanii DSM 22070 | reverse complement strand
AAAACTGTTATTTCCAGTTGCACCATATACATAAGGTTTTCCAATCTGAGTTTTTGCAAACTCTACAATTTTATATCTTATTTTTTCTTCTCTATCTCTACTATTTTTAATTGCATTATCTTTCTCATTATTTTCAATTATTTCTATTTTTTTACTGTTTTCAGTTATTAATTGTTTCTGAAAACTAATTTCCCCTTTAGAAAAAGATAGAAAAGAAATCATTGATATTCCCATTAAAATTTTTACAGCGTTATTAAACATTTTTCACTCCTTCAATTCTTGTTTCATAATTACTATTATTTTTTGCTGCTCAGCGTTTTTTTTCAAAACTTTTGTAATGAAAAAAATCCACTGACCTAATTTTGATTTTCTCACGTGTGAGAAAATATAGTTACAAGTTTATTATTTTATTGTATTTCTGAATTACTTTTGGAATATATTCCCTTGTTTCCTTTATCCCCTTCCAAGCATTGTTTGTTAATCTTCCACAGCCAGCGTTATAACAAACTAGCATTTTTGAAACGCTCCCAGTTTTTTCATAATCCCTTTTTAAATGCAGTACACCTCCCTTTATATTTCCTGATATGCTGTTATCCACTCCAAATTCCCTAAAGTTAAAAGGCATTAACTGCATAAGCCCTCTTGCTCCAGCACTTGATACTGTTGAATGATTAAAATGGCTTTCAGTATTCATAACCGCTAAAACCAAATATGGATTAAAGTTATATTCCTTGCTATATTTGAAAACATAGCCAAGTATATTTTGTATTTCATTTTCATTCAGTCTGCTGTTCTGTGTTTTAATATATTCAATAAGTTTTCTACTCCCAATATTTTTTTGAATATGAGAAGCATTATTAACATTTGTTACAGCCTTATCATCATAAAATAATCTGTTGCTTTGCGATTGAATATTACTTGTATCTTCTTTAGGCGAATCGTTTAATTCTTTACTTTTGTCAGCCTCATTATCCTTTTGTGTTTTTAATTTCTCAATTCTTTCCTGCTCAACTTTTTCTTTCTGTTTTTGAAAGCTTATCTCTCCCCCAGAAAAGGAAATTTTTGAAACTATCATAAGAAACAATATACATTTTTTCATTTATAACCATCTCCTTTGCTATCTTTCAATTTCAATGTCCTTGCTTTTTATTTTCGGATTTGTATAATTTATCTTTATTTCCTCATAATCACTCTTTCCATCCAAATCAGTATCTTTTAAATAAGGATTTGTTCCATACACAAATTTTTCTTCCCTATCTGTCAGCCCATCAAAATCACTGTCCTTGTATTTTTCCTTAATTTCCTCTATTTCCTGTTTAATATTTTCATCTCCATAACTTAGAGCGTCTTCATTTCTTTTTAAAACTTCCGTTACGACATCTTCATCTTTTTGCATTTCAAAACTTGCGTATTGATAGGAATTAGGGTAGTTTTTTACAGATTCCATCACTATTTCCTTATCATTTTTTAATTCCTCGCTTGCAAATTGTAAAGTACGTCCATCCTGTTTCACTGCTTCCAAAACTAAATCCCTGTTATTTTTAAGCCTTTCACTTGCATATTCAAGATTTTTTCCATTTTCTTTGACTTTTTTCATAACATATTTCTCATCATCTCTTATTTTTTCAGAAGAATAATATTTAAATATATTTTTACCTGTATATATTGAGACTTCATACCATTTTTCCATTTTATCAGCCTTATTTCTAAGCTCACTCATTTTGCTTTCCTTAATATATTTTTCCAATTTTTCATTAGTAATGGATCTTATTTCCTTTTTATCTTTTAACATTAAGTATTCTCGAAGATACTCGTTATTTTTATCTTTTTCAAGCATATTTCTAATTTTTTCCATTGTCTTGCTGTCATATTCACTTTTTACATACAGCTCAACATCCTCTTCAGATAATCCTTTTTCAAATCCTTTCCGAATTTCCTTCATCTGATTTACATCCAGTTTTTTCATAACCAATTTTTCCCATTTGCTGTCATCAAAATTATTTTTCCCCCGTTCCTGCAATATCTCTTCATTAAGCACAGGAGTTACACACAATTTAAACTGTTCAAGAGTCAAATTTGATTTTATCATCTTCCTTACTTCTATTTTTTCATCTTTAGAAAATTTTACCCCTATTTTTTTCAAATAATCTTTTTTTTCATTCTTTTGAAATACACTCAGTAACATTATTTCAGTCCTTTCATAAATTATTTTTAAAATTTTATTTCCCTTTTTGTTTCCTGCCCTTTTATAAACTTCTTGTAATCTATTATCAGATTATTCATTCTTATAAGTTCATTCACTCCGCCAACAATATTTTTAAATACAGCCTCGTATTCTCTTTTGCCCAATATCTTTAGATTTTTGTTTTTCAATTTTCTAAGTATCAGAACAGCCTCTAATTTATTTCTGTATATAAAGTCATTTTCATTCAAATATTCTTTAAAACCTAATTTTCTGTCTATTTCTTCATTTAATTTTTTTAGTTCATTTTCTTTTTCTGTTATTTTTTCACTCAATTTCTGCATTTCTGCTTCAATTTCATTTTCTCTGATTTTTAAGGAATCTTCCATTTCATATAATTTTTCTCTTCTATTTCGATAATTTTGTTTCTGTTTCTGTTCAAGCTGATATATTTTTTCATCATATTCACTTTCAATTCTCCTTTTTTCCTGATTATATTTCCTTTCCTCATCGTGTATGAATTGTTCAAGTTCTTCGGCAAGTTCAGATTTTATTTCAGATTTTTCTAATTTTACCCTTTCCTTTAATTCCTCACCTTCAAGTTCATTTGTCCTGTTAATTTCTTTTAGCTCTACTTCTTTAAAATCTTTGCTTTCTATACCTTCACTTTTCATCATTTCATTTAAACCCATTATTTTTCTCCAATCTTCGTTTTAGCATTTTTTTCTTTTCCTCTCTCATTTGAAACTCCTCACCTCCCATAATTTTACAATCTTTAATTTCTTCCTTACTTAAAAAATGAAATTTCATAAAATATCCCAGCAATGTTGCCTTATCTTCATTTAAAATATCTGCTATTTCAAGCAAGACTGCCATTTCAATCAGTTTTCTTGTCCTCTGTTTCCATTTCTCATTCTTTTCCGATGTATTTAGTCTTCTTGTATCATTTGCTATTTCTCTTCTGATTTTCCTTATTTTTTCATCTGTTTTGACTATTTTTTTATGTATTTCAATTTTCTCTTTCTCATTAGATTTCAATTTAAACATTTCATTTTCATATTCTAAATTCATATATTAACCTTGCTTTTTTCTCTATTTTTGACTTTTTTATTGCACCATAATATCTTCCATCAAATGTTCCTCTAACCTTAGATAAAGTCAAGACTTCGTCTTCTTTTATCTTGCCATTAAAAACAGGGGATATTTTTTGAAAAATTTCTCCATAATCCTCGTCATTTACATATATCCTGTTATTTTTTATCTCAACTCTGTCCTTATAGAATGCAGCAACAGGCTTTACCGATTTAAACGTTGTACCTTTTATGCTTGTCAAACCTTTATATTTATCATCCACCTCATAAACAACTAAATCCCCTTTTTTCAATACTCCATCAAATTTTTCCAGTTTATATATTCCTAATGGAATTGACGGTGTTACATTTATTACATAAATTTTTGACAACAGATGTAGCCCTGTGAATGTTATGACAAGAAATATTGATACAGAAAGCATTATCAAGTTAAACTTTTTAGTTCGTATATCCACAATTTCCTCCCACTTTTTAATTTCCTTTGGCAAGTGTTGTTGTTATCCTGTCAGCTTTATTCATTATAAAAGCCATTACCATTCCTACTGTGATAAACAAAAATATAGTTTCATATTTTAATTCCTTAAAAGTAACTTCCCCAAATCCTGCCGCATCCAAGTTTTTAAATACTATTCCTCCCAGTGCCATTATTACAACTATTTTAGTTCCTGTGAGAAACAGTGTTGTCAATGATTTATTTCCTAAGTCCCTTTTTGTAATCGAATTCACATCAAAAGGCAAAAATATCCAAGATAATCCCAATGCCATTCTAAACTGCAATACCGCCATCATCATTTCAAATATTATCCTTACCACAAAATAATACACAAGAATAATAACTCCTATTAACAATAACATTTTCCCAAGTTCTTCAAAAAATAGCCTTGAATCAGTAACAATATTGAAAAAATTAAAGTTTGATTCATTAATAATCTTTAAGATTTTCCCTGTTTCCCTTCCAGCTATTGCCCATATGCTGTTTAAAGTTACAGTTCCTCCACTGTTTCCCATAAAATATGAGCCAATTCCAGAAAATATTCCATATCCCATATCAATTAATGAAATTGCATTAGGTATAACATATGCCAGTATCGAAAATCTTATCATTATTCTGAGTAAGGACATCCATAAATTTTCCAACACATTTTTTACTATATAGCCATATAAAATCCACATTATTTCAAGAACTGTGAGTACACTTAACAGAACTAATAATCCAGGAGCAAGTTTACTGATTCCATCATTTATCATTCCTGCAATTTCTGACTGAACAGCATCCCAATCTACCATCAATGAAGAATTTGCTGAAGCTGTTTTAATATTATTTCCTGATACTGTTGTTCCTCCTGTTCCAGCAGGAAATTGTGTCATATCAAGTGGAGATAGCCCTGCGGTGCTTGCAATCTTATTTCCATAAGCAGGAACTTTTTTAATATAGTTTGTTGTTTCACTGACATTTTTCCATCTGCCTGACTTAAAACATCCTGGTCCACAGTTATATGCGGCCGCCAAATCAGATAAATTTTTTATTCCATAATGTGAAGCATTTTTTCTCATCCAGTCAAAAT
>NZ_AXVL01000064.1 GCF_000482505.1 Leptotrichia trevisanii DSM 22070 | reverse complement strand
ATAAGTGCAAATGGAATGCCAAGTTCCGTAAATGTAAGCGGAAGCAGAACTAATGGAAACAGGGCATTTGTAGATAATCAAAGTTCATTTATTGTTGGAGAGGGAAGTAATCTTCAGGTTGGAACACTTGAAAATACTGGTGCAGTAATTGGAAAACAGAGTGATAACAACACAACATTCAAGATTGACAACTATATAGCCAAAAATATCTATAATGAAGATACAATGACAACAACTGGAGGCTCAATAGGAGCTTCACTTGGAGGAAAACCAAGAATCACAAGTGCAGGCTTCAATCAGGACAGCAGGGACAAGGAAGGAATTACAAGAAACACTATTGTAGGAAACGTTGAGATACAGAATGCTTCAGGAGATGAGATAAACAGGGATTTAGGAAAAGCTAATGAAATAACGAAAGATACTCACAGAAGCACAAATATCAATGTAGAGCCGCAGGTTATAGAATATATTTCAAATCCAACAAAATTCAAGGAAGATTTGGAAGTAGCAATACTTGAAGGAAAAGCAACAGGAGAAACGGTATTAAAATCCATAGAAAATGTTGTAAATGGTGGGAAAGAAGATATTGGAGCCCCTGAAAGAAGAACAATCAATGAAATCAAGGAAAGCATAATAAGGGTAAAGACAGCACCTCAAATGGAAAGTATAGCGAAAGCGGAAGACCTTAATTCCCCTGATGTACTTAAAAAACTTGATATAGCAGCAATAGAAAAATTTAATCCTGATAATCCTGACTTGCCGGAAAATGTAAGGGCAAGGCTTGACGAGCTGGCAGAAGATGGAAAGACAATAAGGGCTTTCTATGACAAGACAACCAATAAAATCTTTGTAAATGAGAATCTAACAGATGATGCAGAAATACGTGCCTCAGTAGCAAGGGAATGGAAAATATCAGAAGACCTGAAAACTGGAAAAGGGAAAGCAAATGATGAAGGACAGCTGAAGTCAACAGTAGCAGGAGAACTGGCTTATGATGATATGATGAAAAGAGCTAGGGAAGGCAAGACTGGAAGCATAAGTACGAGTGAACTTGATGAAGCTGTTATGGATGTGGATAGTGAGATTACTGCTGATAAATGGGAAAGAACTAAATTCTTTTTTAGAACTCTTGGGAATCTTGGAGCTGGTGCTACAAATATGGTGGTACAGGGCGGTAAAGCAACTGGTAATACTATTATAGCAGGTTATCATTATGCAACTGGTAATAAAAAGGCAGGAGATGCACGGATAAAAAGAGCTCAGAATAATGTAAATAATGTTGTAAATCAGCCTGGAAAAACAATAAAAACAATACAGACTGATGCTAGACAAACAGCATCTAAAATAGAGAAAGAAAAAAAAGAAAAAAAGGAGAGAGAAAAAAAGGAAAATAATAGAAAAAATGAAAATAGACAAGCTGTAGATTCTTTAAAAAAGGAAATTAGAGAAACAAAAGATCCTCAAAAGAGGAAGAAACTTCAGGAACAATTAGATATGGTTGAGCCTCATTTTGCCAAAGAATTTCTTAAATGGGGAACTGAGTCAATTGCAGATTCTATTGTAGGGAAAACAGTTTTTAATATTGTTAATAAAGGATTAAATGGAGCATTAGAAAAAGGATTAGAAAAAGGATTTACTGCTTTAGCAGGTAGTACAACCGCTACTGTAGGTGTATTATTTCTTTTAACTTCACAAAATATGGGAACAAATGATGAAACGGATATATATAGCAAGTATAAAAATCACCCTGAACTTATTCCTATATTTAAGAAATCTAAAGATATTTCACCAAAAGAAGCAAATTATATCAGGGAAAAGTATCCTCAATATTATAGCGATTATAAAATAGCTGAAAGAATAAATCCCAACAAAACAGATTTTGATAAACACCAAACGGATTTAAAAGTTGCCAGAGTTTATGGTATGAAGGAAGAAAAAGAATCTGGAGCTAAAGTTTTAGGAACAATGGCAGGTTTTCTTGTAGAGCCATATGTTACTTCTGGAATAAAAAAGGCTGTAACTAAGGGTGGTGGAGCAGTTATTAATAGTTTAATTTCTAAGACTATTGTAGAAGAAGCAGGCTCAAAAGGTGGTTGGAATTTTAACTCAGAAATCTCAAAAACAGCAGTAAAAAATTCTGAGGGTAATTATACATTAGGTAGAGGTAATGAGTGGAGTGTAAATAATACTGTAACTTCTGTTAAAAAAATGGAAACTTCCGGTTTAAATGATGTATACAAGGTTGAGATAAATAATGGAATCACACCTAATTATGCGATAGTTAATGGGCAAAATTTTTTAACTATGAAAGAATACAATAATATTGCTACTAAAATGTCTAATTCTATAAAACCTTTAGAAGCTATAAAAGATCCTGTTTTAAATGTAGATAAAATAAGAAGTTTTCTAAAGACTCATGAATCAAAATATTTAAAATCAAGTTACAAAGCGGATGATTTATCAATTGCAACTGCAAAAATTGTAACAACTGATGGTAAAGTAGAAAATATTTTATCAGTTAATGGTAAAGCATGGAATGGGAATGCTCCAAAAGAAGTTACTATTAATAATGTGAAGTACAAGGTTATTATTAAGGACAGTGAATCAGTAAAAACATATACAGGGATTTCTCAAAATGGGAATAAAGTATGGAATCTAAACCATGCAGAGAAGAAACTGGCAAGCTATATTCAGGATAATTATTCAGGTAAGGGGGTAAAAGTAGATATTGGAGTCCAGAATACATCTATAAAAAATTCAGGTATGTGTCCAATTTGTAATTCTTCAATGTTTGATTTTTTTAAAAATAATCCTGATATGAGAATAACTATTTATGAAGGAACAACAGAAATAAATCCATAAGGGAAAGGAAATAAAATGAATGAAAGATTTATGGATATGCTAAAAGAATATCTAAAAAAAAATGAGAGAAAAGCAATAGGATACAGTGAAGAAGAAATTACTAAAATTGAAAAGCTGTATGATATAGAAGTAAAAGGAGATTTCAGGGAGTTCTTAAAATATGCCGGAAGATGTGATGGAGATTTACTGGGAGATGATCCTGTTATCTTATATAGGCAAACTTGGAGTATACAGTCTTACTTAAGAAAAAATTATTTTAACTTTATAGATGAAGATTATACGGTATTACATGGCGATCTCCAAAAGAAACCATTTATATTTTCAATAGAAATGGAAACCTATTATTTTTATATAAGGACAGCAGATGATGATTTAAAGGTATACTGTTTTGATGAGAATGAAGAAATATTAAAGGATACTGGAATGAATTTTAATGAATATATGGTTGATTTAGTAGAAAGATACAATCCTGAATTAAAACCTACACTAGATTTTTCCACTGTAGGAGAATTAATGGTACAGTGTGATACATCTGAAAAAAGAATAATAGGATTAAAGGAAATAAGGGAATACGTATCTTCAGAAAGAAAAGAAACCTCAGAGATTTTTATCCTTTTTGAAAAATATCTTGAAAAGAGCAAGAAGAAATTTACAGGATACAATGATGATGAGATAAGGGGGATAGAGGAACTATATGATATAGAAGTGAAAGGAGATTTCAGGGAATATTTAAGTATAGCAGGAAAAAGTTTAGGAGGATTATTAGGTAAAAAAGAATTCTTATTATACAGTGATATTGGTGTAAGAGAAAGGATTTTATTGCAATTTTCACTTGAAAAAGAATTGAGAGAAAACGAATTGTATGATATCGTTGATGAGAAATTTTTTATTTTAGATTATAAAAATAATTCTGAATATATTTTTATAACGACTAAAAATAATGGGAAAATATATTATTATAATAAAGATAGAAAAATCTTAAAAGAAGTAGAAAATAATTTTAATGATTATATTGTTAAATTAATAAAAAAATATAATCGTAGTCTTGTAGAGATAAAAAATGATATAACATCTGGAAATATTCTAAATATAATCTAAATAAGTGGGCGTATCTAAAATAAAAAAAGAAAGAAAATTCAAAATCTAATAAGGGTGTGTAAAAATTTTTGTGTAAACCTCTAAATAATATATAGTAAAATAACTATATAATGTTTTTATTATGGCTAAAAAGAAATCTGTCTGTTAAGATATAGTTATAGAAATATTTAATAATCTGAATAGAAGAAGTGGAATCCGCTTATAAATAGAAGTTTAAAGCAAGGTGTGGAAAAAAATACAAAACAGTACCATTATTAGAACATAAGCCAGATTATATAAATAATATACAAAATATAATTCAAAAACATCATCAGAGGATTATTTAATATCGGTACTCCTGAAATGGAAATGTTACCACTATATCAGCTAATATTTTCTCAACCAGGACTTCCTCTTTTAGTAAAAGATAAATGGGGACTAACAGTAATTGAATTTGCGAGAAGGTTTAATAGACCAATAGCAGTGAAAATGATGGAAGATTATGTAAAAAAATATAACCTAAAAGAAGACAGTTAAAATTTTTAGATAACCGTTGTTGTAAAAGACAGCGGTTATTTTTTTAATATTACATATAATTTGAATTTTTAAAACAATTTTTTACTCAACAGATCCTATAGCAGTAAAAAAAATGAAACAATATTGATAGAGTGTCCAGAGAAATATATAATTTTTGGAGAACATAAATTTTTTTGTATAAATTCCTAAAATTATAAATGGACACTCCCTTTTTTTATTTATCTTTCCAAAAATTTTGAAATCAAATCTTTAACTTTTTCATTAAATTCTTTACTTAAAAAATAGTCTTTTACTTCTTTCTGAATACCGGAAAGTCTAGTTGCAGATTCCATAATTTTAGTAACAGGATTTTCTTTTCCTGAACTGAATGTCTTTATATTTTTTTCTTCTAATTTAAATTGCTTTTCAAATTCAAAATATTGTTTTTTTAAAGTCAATTCTTCTTCAAAATTTAACAATTCTTCAAAATTAATTATTGGATAAAACTTATTTTTATACATTCCATAAAGATAAGATTTCTGATTAAATTTCTTAGATTTTAGATTACTTTTTTCTTCCATAGTTATCACTCCTTTTTTATATTTATTTATAAAATTTCTTATTTAATTTTGGAGTGTACCCAAAATCTTGGACAAATAATTTGAAAACTTGTTTTCTATTTATTAAAACTTAGTTTAAGAAAAGTAATTTGAAAAAAGTACATA
>NZ_AXVL01000063.1 GCF_000482505.1 Leptotrichia trevisanii DSM 22070 | reverse complement strand
GAGGCATTAATTTATCAAGAGGATTCCAAATATTTAAAAAGAGTTTTTTTTGAAGAAGGGACAGGGAATTTGATACTAAAATCTTATAATCCAGCTTATGCCGATTATATAATTCCTAATCATGAACTTGACAGAGTGGAGTGTAAAGGTATTATAAGTATGGTTATAAGTATGAGAAATAAGAAATTTATGTTTTAGGAATAGAGATTATGAATTACAAAACTTAGGAGGAAAAATTGCTAAAAATAAAATTTAAAGTATTTTGCTTATTTTTGATTGCAAGTTTGTCTAGTCAAGCCACAGGGAATAATAAAGAATTTATAGTTGATGATTCTGTTATTGTGTTAGTACTTGCTTGGATTACAGGTATTATAATTATTGCTTTATTTTTAAGCAGAAGAAAATATAAAAAGGCAGGATTAATTCTCGCACAAGAAAATATAAATTTAGAAAAAAAGGTTAAGGAATTAGAAAAAGAATTAAAGAGTGAGCAAAACAAAATTTTAGAAGTCGAAAAAATGGATTTGTTAGAAGCCATTGAAAAATATGACGAATTAAAAAATAAAATATCAAAATCAGAGTTACAGAAAGAAAAAATAGATAAAATTCTGTCAGAAATAACATGTGAATTGAATAAGCGAAAATCAATGTTGGAAGCTGTTAATGACGAACTAAATATGGAAAGTTTCGGATTATATAAACCTAGATATAATTTCGCTAATTCTAGTCAATATAAATTTAAACTTGAGGAAATCAGGAAACGTCAAAAAAATATGATAAAATATAAATCAGCAGTACATTATTCGGAAAATTGGACAGTTGATGGTTCAGCTTCAAAGGGACGTAAAATGACTAACGATAATATAAAAATGATTTTAAGATCATTTAATTCTGATTGTGAGGCTGCTATCAATAAAATCAAATTTAACAATCTAGAAAAAATTGAAAATAGAATTTATAAATCTTTTGAGCAACTGAACAAATTAAATGAAGTTAATCAAGTTTCTATTACACAAGAATTCTTGAATTTAAAATTTGATGAGTTACATTTGGGCTACGAATATGAACAAAGAAAAGAACTAGAAAAAGAATTATTACGTGAAGAGCGAGAAAAAGAAAGAGAGAATAAAAAAGTATTGCAAGAAATAGAAAGAAAAAAACGTAGTATTAATAAAGAAATTTTGCATTATGAAAATGCTCTTGATGAATTAGAAAATAAAATCTTAATTGCATCGGATAACGAAAAACTAGAATTAGAAAGTAAATTATCTGAAATTAGAGAAATCATTGAAAAGTACAATGATGAAAAAGAGGAATTAGATTATAGACTTGAAAATATTGGTGCGGGATATGTCTACATTATTTCAAATATCGGTGCATTTGGAGAAAATGTGTTTAAAATAGGTGTAACTAGAAGGCTTGAACCTTTAGAACGTATCAAAGAGTTAAGCAGTGCATCTGTTCCATTTAAATTTGATGTTCATGCATTGATTTTCAGTTATCAAGCATTTGAGCTTGAGAAAGAATTGCATAATTATTTTAATAGCAAAAGAGTAAATATGATAAATAATAGGAAAGAGTTTTTTAACATAACCATAGATGAAATAGAAAATGTATTGAACAAGTATAAAGATTTGACATTTGAATTTAATAAAATTCCGGATGCAGAGGAATATAGAGAAACATTAAAATTACGAAATTAAGTGTTTTTCGGAAGAGCTTTTGAAGAAGCTCTTTTTTTGTTAAAAATATATTTGACAAAATGCAAATAAAAAGTTATAATAAATTTGAGGTGAAGAATATGAATAAAAAGAAACAAAAAAATCTTAATCAAAAACGGCTTTTAAAACTAAAAATAGATAAAGATTTAACTTGGGAAAACATCGAGGAAATAACGGGATATACGAGACAAAATATTGATTATGCATTTAAAAGGAATACTCAAAGAACAATACAAAAAGTCTTTGAAAAACTGGGAACGGTTTAATTTTTTTATGCAAATTTATTTGACAAAATGCAAATAGAACCCAAAAAGAAAAGGAAGGAAGTGTGAAATGGATAAAAAAGAAAGTCGATACGAAAGACGTGCGAAAATATCAAAAGAAATAGAAAAAGTTTTAATCGAACATGATGTTACTTTTTTTGAATTTAACAGAATAACAGAAATGCTAAACATAGAGTATGAGCATAGAGCATACTTAAAAAAAGAAGGAGGAATAAATCCCCCTAAGAAACATTAACTGTTATCTTCAAAACACAAAACTTCATTACGTTTAATAAAGATTTCTTTCTCTTGAACAGCAATCAAAACGAAATCAGGATATAAAGCTATCAGTTGAGCATTATCATAATCTCCAAATGAAGTTTTAATATTTACAAAATATCCGTTATCAGTATTTAAAAATTCTGTAAATGCTGATGTATCAAAGATATTTTTTTTAGACATAATAACACCTCCTTTCTTGTGTATTTAATTTTATTTGGCGATATTATTATAACTCAAAAGGGGGTAAAAATGAAATAAGGGAGGTGAAACAATGGAACAAGGAACAAATCCAAGACCTAAAACCGCAAAACCAAAACATCCAGGAATATCCAGTGAACTTCCTGAAAAAAGGCTGGAAAGAATACATAAAACGATTATGGAGGTTTTTGACGTGCTTGGCAACAATTATATAGACGGAGATGAATTTGAGATAATAGTTGTAACTTTAAGAAACGAGTTTAAAAAATTAAACAGTAACAAAAATTTTACATTTGAATCAAAATTGAAAAATGTTGTATGTGAAGAAATTGAAAAAGAATTTAAAAGAATACTAGATTCAAGAGGGATTTTGTAAAATAAAAAAGCACTTCAAATGAAGTGCATGCAAATATTTTCATAATTTGATTATATCAAATTTAGTAAATTAAGTAAAGAGGTGTAGAAATGAAAACTGTAATAAAAAAGACAGAAAACTTTACAATGGTACATAATAATCTGATATTTGATGAGAGTATCAGCTGGAAAGCAAAAGGGATTTTGTTGTACATGCTTTCAAGACCGAGCAACTGGAGATACAATGCAAAGGAAATTGCCAAAAACTCTAAAGATGGACTGGATTCAGTTTATTCAGGGCTAAAAGAATTGGTAAAAGAAAGATATGTAAGCAGAAAGAAAAACGCTGACGGAACAATAAATTATTATATTTTTGAGGACAAGTCAGAAAACAATATAAGAGATTATCAGGATAAGGAAGAAATAGAGGAAAAAGAGAAAGAAGAAAAGGAGCCTGATACCGAAAACCCAAACTTGGATAACCCAAATCTGGAAAAGCCTGATATGGAAAACCCAAATCAGGAAAACCCAAACTTGGATTTTCCCCACTATAATAATATAGATAATACTAATATAGAATATAATAATATAGGTTCTATATATTTATATAAGGGCAAGGAATTTGAAAAAGCATTTTCAGATTTTAAAATTATGAGAATTGGTAAAAAAGAGCCATTATCGAAACCAGCAGAGGATTTAATTCTTATGAAGTTACACAGATTAGCAGGGAATAATGAGCAATTAGCAATAGAAATATTAAACAAATCGACTATAAACAGCTGGAAAGATATTTTTCCGCTAGATAAAAAACAGGGAGGAAATAAAAATGGAAACACAGGGAATAAGAGAAGCTATACAGGAAATGCTGAGAAAAAGGGGTTTGACAAGCACAATGATTATAAGCCAGACTACTCAAAGGGATTCGATGACTGGAATTAATACCGAATACGTACCAGCCAGCATATTTAAACAGCAAGAAATCCACAAATATATGAGTTTATCAAAACTAACGGAACAGGATTGGCATAAAAGATTTGAGAATGCAGAAGTTAAAACGCCAGAAGAAATTGAATTTAAGAAGTCGTTTGAGAAATATTGCAAAAACTTTGAAACAATCAAACAAAAAGGGCTTGGAATATTAATGAGTGGTAATCCTGGAACTGGCAAAACTTATTATACAACTTGCATAATGAATGCTTTGAATCAAAAATACCTTGTTTACAAGACAACTTTATCCGATTTGCTGGAAGAAATCAGAAAAAGCTATAAAAGTTTTGAAAATGAGAATGACGATTTTTTATTCAACAGATTATCCAAAGCGGAATTGATAATTTTTGATGACCTAGGAAACGAATTTTTAAGTGACTGGGGAAAAGAAAAAATGTTTATGATTCTTAATTTTATTTACGAAAATAACAAGCCTTTGATAATAAATACGAATTTAGATGCTAAGCAATTATCAAGTTTTTTCAACATAAACGGCAGCGACAAACTATTGGACAGAATCCGCAGCAAATGTAAAACATATGTTTTTAACTGGGAAAGTCGGAGAAAAGATTTATATAAAAAAGACTTTGAGGAATTATATTAGGAGCATAGATGCAAAATTTAAAAAGAGAAAAAGACAGGCTAAGTATTGAAAACGATAGCCTGAGGGAAGTGAATAGGATACTAAGTAATAAAATGGCAGAAACATCTAAAAAGATAAAAGCTAATTGCGAACAGATTCAGAAAAACAAAAAAGAGATTGAGCGGATTGAGAAGAAAATGAAAATTAAGATGAAGGGGGAAGAAAAATAGAAAAGAAAATAATTGATGTATGCTGTGGATCAAGAATGTTCTGGTTTGATAGAGAAAATGAAAATACAGTTTTTATGGATAAAAGGGAATTTGAGGACATGCTATGCGATGGACGAAGTTTGAAGATAAGTCCTGATATTGTGGCCGACTTTAGACAAATACCATTTCCAGATGAAAGTTTTTATCTAGTTGTATTTGATCCGCCACATTTGGTAAGAGCAGGAGAAAAATCTTGGATAGCCAAGAAATATGGAAAATTAAATCCTGAAACTTGGAAAAACGACATAGAACAAGGATTCAATGAATGTATGAGAGTATTAAAAACAAATGGAACATTAATTTTCAAATGGAATGAAGAGCAAATTAAGTTAAAAGATATTTTGGCCACAATAAAATATAAGCCACTTTTTGGAAATAAAAGGGCTAAAACACATTGGCTTGTGTTTATGAAATTATAAAATCAGGAGGAAATAAAACGAAAATAACACTTATCTGCCTAAAGATAGACAAAAACGAATTAAAAACAACAGACAAAAACGAATGGCTTAAATTCATAAAAAGTCATCGTGGCAATGTAAAAAGCATAGAGCAATTTAACTGGGAGATTCCTGAAAATAAATTGCAGAAGGCTTTGGAGTACTCTTATGATGAACTTTATAAATTTAAACTGGAAGAGAATAGGAGGGAAAAAGATTGATAAAACTAGAGTTATCCATAATACCGCCGTCTGTAAATACATTGTGGGTAAATAAGAATAAAGGACGGTACAAATCAAAAAGGGGCAAGGAGTTTGAAGAAATAGCCAAGTATGAATTAAAA
>NZ_AXVL01000062.1 GCF_000482505.1 Leptotrichia trevisanii DSM 22070 | reverse complement strand
TATGTACTTTTTTCAAATTACTTTTCTTAAACTAAGTTTTAATAAATAGAAAACAAGTTTTCAAATTATTTGTCCAAGATTTTGGGTACACTCCACTAATTGTTCTTCTAAATTTTGAGCATAAGAAAATGGCGGTGTCGAAGTTCCACGATTAGAAATTCTTTTTCCTACTTCACTGGCAAATTTATTATTATACTTCTTCTTTCAAATTATATTTTTTTATATAATCTTCCATATATTTAACTCCTATATGTTTATTCCCTTTTTTTGCAAATTCTAATACTGTTAATCCCCATTTATCTTTTTTTAGTAATTTCAGTCCTTTTTGAGAAAAGATTAAATCATATAGAGGTATCATTTCTATTTCAGGTACAAGATCATAATTAAATATATTTTTGAACATTACTGTTTTATGAGGTTTATATAATGGTGTTATATCTGCTCCCTTTTCTAACAAAGTTTTACATAACATCGTTGTTTTTATTATATCTTCACTTCCATAAAGAAACAATTCAAAAAACAATGTTGCTCCATCTTTAGATACCACTTTTACATCTGCTCCCTTATTTATTAAAAAATTTGCTATTTTATACTTTTCTTCAGGCTTTGAATTTGTTAATGCTGTCTGTAATAAAGTATCCCCTACTGTGTCTTTCTTATATTGAGCTCCTTCTTTGAACATTTCTCTAAAATCTTCATATGTTCCCAATAATGTTGCTGCAAATAATGTTGAGTATTTACTCATATAAATCATCCTCTTCTTTTCTCATAACTAATCCTTTCATTCAATATCCTTATTTGTAAAATCACATCTGTTCAACTGCTCCATTGCATGTTCTCTTATCATTTCTTCATCACTTTGTAATAATAATTCCAATTTTTCTTTCGCCTTAGGAGTATTTATATCTCCTAAAGCAAAACAGCATTTTCTGACCAGTGCAAAATTATCATCCCAACGGTATTTTTCAAAATTTGAAGTTGCTAATTCATAAATGCAATCTATCGTAGAAGGTAATTCTAGTTGCTGGAGATAAAACACTATGTCTTCGTGTTTTCCATGCCATTCTTCTTTTGTTAATTTGCATAAAATATCAACAAATTTTTCACTGTATAATTCGAACATGTAAATTGCTGAGATTAAAATATCTACGCTGTGTCCATTTTTTTCATTATATGCTTTTTCCAACTCTGTTTTTATATACTCTATTCTTTCATCATCATTTTTTAAAAATTCCTTTTGTAATTGTTGAAAACTTATTTGTTTTTTATATTCTTTCCACGTCAAATTTTCCAATTTTTCAAGATTATTTTTTTCCATTTTTTATTATTTCCTTTCTAAAATTGATTTCTTTAATATTTTGATTAAATATATCTAATCCTTTCCCATCACCTAAATTCCGAGTTATTTGATTCCCTTCCTGTTTAAATTGTATATATCCATATTTTTTCCATCCAGGAAAAGATTCCTTCATATTAGGATATTTTTTTATTAATTTTTCACCTTCATTATTCCTTACACCTATTTTTTCAAATTGTTTATCTGTTCCAGGTTTTAATTTGAATTCTAAATTTATTCCAGCATACCGTTCACTATATCGTGCATTTTCTGCAATGCTAGTTTCGCCACTTGGTGGTAAATTTCCATTTTTTAATAAACGTTTATAATGTTTTTCAGAAATTGAACGATAAAATATATCATAATTTCTGCTATAATCATTCGTTACAGCATTATAACTTGGAACAGAAACTAATCCTTGCCCTTTGTTTCCTAATTCTACATATGGTGTTTTAGTTTTAGGTAAACTCCACTCATTACCTCTACCTAATGTATAATTACCCTCAGAATTTTTTACCCCTTTATATAATGAATTATCTAAAGGTTTATTGTAATCAAGTTTTGGTGTTGGGTCATAAGATTTATTATTATTTACTTTACTGTTCAAATTGTTTAAATAACTTCCAACTGTGGTATCCATTATATTTTTAGAATTAAGATTACCTAATCCCCAGTTTGTACTTTTAGAAGCATTTATATTTGAATTTTTTATTGTTTCTGTGATATTTGGAGTAACTTTTACTTTTCTTGTTGTTTTGTCTAAATAGTCTCCACTTTTACCATTTAGGTTCCAATTATGATTTTGAGAATTACTTTTTCCTGATATAGTTGAATTACTATTTGAGTTTTTAGTAGAGGTTTTGGGAACTCCTCCCACTGTAATAGGTGCTATAGAAGCAACTCCTATTTCCGTAAAAAATTCAAAAGTATCATAAAGTTCAGGGTGTTTTGTAAGTGCTCCTACTGTATCTCTTAAAGGATTCAACGATGGTCCGTTTACTTGCTCTTTATTTCCAAATATAGCATCTCCAATTTTCATAAGTCCGTGAAATGCTTTATTTCCTCCAACAACAACTGCAGTTCCACCAGCAATTTTTACAGGTAAAGAAGGTACAACTGAGCCTCCAATTGTAACATAATCCACTCCTTCTGAAGCACCTATTAAAGCCACACCTCCAGCACCAGTAAGACCACCTGTTACTATATCTAGTCCTCCTTCTCCCGCTTTTCTTAACCTATCTCCTAAAGTTGGCCCATCTGTTTTTTTCTTAGGAGGAGTAGAAGTTTTACCATTTCCTTTCCCCTTACCTCTACCCGATGATTTATTAGATTTTGTTGGTTTGGGTAAAAAATGTTTAACTCCTGTTACAATAGCTTGTGTTGATTCTGCTACAACTTTTTTTCTACGATCTCCTCCCGCCTTATAGTCATCATAATCTCTCTTTAAAACTCTTGTTGTATCTTTTTTTAACTGGTTAAATTCAGCTTCTGCCCCTTTTTTGTCTCCAGAAAAATATTTAGTTCCTATTCTTATAAGAGCTTTTCCACCTTTTTCTAAATGTTTCCAAGTAAAATCAGCAGTAATCTCACTATTCTCATCCAACTGTCCATAATCAAGACCACTAAATACACCACTATTGTCTTGACCTTTAGTCCTTTTCATTACTTCGTTATAGGCTATTTCTCCTGCTACTGTTGCTTTTGGCTTACCTTCGTTATTTTCCTTTCCGTTTCCTGCTTCAAGTTGTTCTCTAATAGCCCATTCCCTTGCAATTCCTGCTTTTACTGTATTCACATCAGCGTTTTCGTTTATATAGATTTTCCCTGTTACTTTATCATAAAAATAAGGGATTTCTTTACCTTGGTTTTTTCTTGCGTCTGCTATTCTGTCTTTTACTTTTTGAGGTAAATTAGGGTCATCCGGATTAAATTTGCCACCTATTCCTAATTGTTCCTGAACTTCTTTATCACTTAAATCCGCTTTTACTAATAAATCAATATCAGGAACTGTTTTGGCTCTTAAATAATAATCTTTTATATCCTCAAATTTTCGTATTTCAGGATCTCCAATATCACTATTTTTTCTACCATTTACAATATTTTCTATTTTTTTGATAGCTCCGTCAGCTGTTATTTGTCCTTCAAGTATTGCTATATCCAAATCTTGCTTGAATTTTTCCGGATTAGCTAAATAATCGAGTGTTTGACTTTCTACATTGACATTAGTTTTGCTATGAGTATCTTTTGTTATTTCATTTGCTTTTGCTCTATCTCTATTTATCGGATCTCCCGAAGCTTGTCCTATTTCAACATCTCCAATTACAGTATTTCTTGTGATTCCTTGTTTATCTCTATTTTCAGAACTTATTCCAATATTTGATAGTCTTGATGAATTATTTCCAATAGAAACTCCTATCGAAGCACCATTTATAGTCATTTCATCTTTATTTTGCAAATCGTGTCCAGTATATTTATCAACCGTTAATTTAGAATTTCCTTCTTTTCCAATAATTCCAGCTATATTATCTAATGTTCCAATGTGTAAATCGCTTCCTTCTCCTACGATAAATGTACTTTGATTATCTACAAAGGCTCTACTTCCATTTGTTCGACTTCCACTAACATTAACTGAATTTATTCCTTTAGAACCAAATCCTACACTTACACCTCTACTACTTCCGGTAGTTGTACTAGTATTTTGTCTTGAAATAACTTCCATATGATTAATATTTCCTGTAACTTTTCCGCCTTCTTGATTAAAGCCGTTTACTATCATATTTTGAGTATTATTATGCACTTCGTTTACATTTTGAAAGCTTCCATTATGATAAATAGTTTCATTTGTATTTTGATTACTTCTACTTGTTGAAACACTTCCACTTATTCCGTTTGCTTTAGGTCTTAAATCTGCTCCTGCAGACACACCAAAATTAACTCCGGTACTGCTGGAGTTTGAACTGTATCTATTATGTAATTCTACAGCTTCTTTTGTAATATTTTCTACGTTATTGTAAATAAATGTTCCACCTTCAGCTTTTGTTCCCTGATATGTAATATTTTTTACATTATTGTAAGTTATGCTCGAATCAGGTTTTAATGGTTTTAATGTCGTAACGGCAGCATTTTCAGTATGTGCATTACTTTCACTTCTTGATCTACTAATTCCTACATTTGCATTTCCGGATAAATAAAAATCATTATTTGTTTTAAAGTTTCCGGCTTTTATGTCTTCCATCGTTGCAGCTCTTAAACCATCTCTAGTAGTAATATCATTCCTCATTCCAGAAACTGTTCCGGTAACAGCATTAGCTGCTGTCATAAGTCCACCGGCAATATCTCCACCTCTAGTTTGGCTTACCGCATTTGCTGCTTGTTTTGCTCTGTAAAATGCCGGACTGTTTATTCCGATTGACACACCAAAATTACTACTTTTGCTAGTAGTTCTTACATCTTGTGTATCTATTCTTGCTCCGTATTTTACTTCTCCGTTATTTATTGAGATATTTCCGTATTCAAAGTTTGTTGCAGTTATTTCTGCACCGTTATTTAGGACTGTTCCATCTCCTAATTGTAAATTGGATTTTGCATTTACAGTGCTTTTAGCGTCATATGTATTTTGTGATTTTCCATATCCAGCTGAGATTGTGCCGTGGCTTATTCCGCCAGTAAATCCTTTGCTCCTGTTCTTTTCATAGTAGCTGTTGTGCAGTTCCCTTGAGTCAGTTGTAACTTTTCCGCCTACAAAAGTATTTTCTCCAAGAACAATGTTGCTTCCTATGCCCTCAACATTTCCTGCAATTACTGCATTCTTTCCAAGCATCAGATTGCTTGCCGAGTTTTCTTCCGCATGAGAATTTTTGTAACTGCTTTTGGATGACATAAAGCCTTTGCTGCTCTGTCTTGATTCCGTGTCATAGCTGTTCACTGCTGATTCCGCTCTGACATTTCCGGTTACTGTAAGCCCCGTTGTATCTTCTGCTATGAATGATGAGCCTTTTAAATTAATGTCCCCAACTCTTCCTTCTGCTGAGTTTGCCATAATTCCAGCTCCGAGGTTAGTTGTTTCAGAATATCTTGAATAATTGCTTTCTCCGCTTCCAAATTTGTCTTCTCCTGATAATGTCAATGCTCTTTCATCAATTTTGTTTACATCCAGTGCAATATGATCTGTTTTTAGTATTCCTCCAGTTGATATATATTTATCAGCTTTGATAAATGTTGTACCTTTTGAAGTAATTCCACCAATTGAGGCTACTTCTTCATGGTGTGTTCTATCATACTCCCCATTGTTATATCCCACATTTCTTTTAGTGGTATTGTTAATTACATTTCCCTTTTCAGAAATTAGTGCAACAGCCTCTTCACCGTTAATTCTTCCGCCAATATTTTCAATATTTCCAACAGAATTTATAAATGTTCTGTCTCCTGAAATTTCTGAAAGCAGATTGTTAGTCGTCTCATTTCTTACAGTATTCGCTTCAACATAGGTAACTCCGCCATTACCCCATTTTGTACCGTCATTTACAAAGTCCTTGGTCTTGACATAAGTTCCGTTTATTCCGCCAACCCGGTTTCTAGTGTCATCGCTTATGCTTTCCCTAGTCTTGCTGCTTAGATAAACTTGTGGAGCAAGGACTTCAACTCCATTTACATTTTTTGTTACATACCAGACAATATCCTCATTCAAGTTATTTATCTGTTCCTGAGTCAGTTCCTGCCCTACTGTAAGCCCAAG
>NZ_AXVL01000061.1 GCF_000482505.1 Leptotrichia trevisanii DSM 22070 | reverse complement strand
AAACTCCTGAAAGTGTAACGCAGGATGGAGTGGCAAATATAAATACGACGACTGATGGAACTGGAACGCCTAACTTATCACAATATGATTCTCAGCTAGGTTCAGAATACAATAACGACAATCTTGATTCAAATTATGGTTCAAGTTCATCATCGTTTTCAGATATTTCAGAAGATAAAAATTCCAATAGTTCAGCAGTCTCGGAAGAAAAAAGCAAGGAATGGAGAAAGTCTGCGATAGGGTTTGATAAGGGAGTTTCAACACAGACTCCACAAACGACAGAACAGTATCAGGAACAGCAACAAGTTCCTCAGAATGTGCAACAGCAAAATGAAAATGATACAGATCAGAATAAACAAAAGTCAAAGTCCTTATTCCTGAAGCAAAAGCAGGACAGCTTCTATTTGACTAATTTAAAAAATCCTGCGATAGGGAAATATGAATTAAAGACAGGGAGCTTTATTCCAGCTGTTCTTGTAACGGCAATTAACTCTGATTTGCCGGGAGATGTGATTGCTCAGGTTAGAGAAAATGTCTATGACTACCGTACTGGAAAATATATTTTAATTCCTATGGGTACAAAAATAGTTGGAAAATATGACAGCAGTATAACGTATGGACAGAACAGAATATCAACCTTTATTTCTGACATAAAGAAGGAAAACTATGTGCTTACGAGCTGGTACAGAGCAAAGATATTGAAGCACAGGATATTAAAGTTTGAGCCAATGAGTGAACTTTCAAACAGCTATAACTTTTTATCGGAAGTACGGTATGGAACAAATTACGAGATTGAAGATTGCAGAATAATTGGAACAATGATTGTTGGGGAAGATGAGAGCAAGGATCCGTTTTGGGGAGACAGTGCAAAAGATACAATTTCCACTTTAACTGGCTATGTTCATTACAGGGAAGTAAGCAGCCGTCCTGAAGAAGATCCTGATATAACAGATGTTAGAGTTTCATTAAATGATGTAATATCAATAATTACTAACACTGAAAATTCTTTATACAGAATGTTTGCAAAATATCTTGGAAAGCCTATGGAAGAAGATGAATACGAGGATGAAGTGTCAAAAGATTTTATTCTGAAGGAAAAAACAATTGAAAGGCTTAGAAAAATATATACTGATGAAGAATCAATTAAAGCATTGAATAAAGGATTGCATCCCTTCGTTGCAAAACAGTTTGGATATTTATTACAAAATACAGGAGAAAATACGTTTAAGTCTATAACTTCAACAGCAAAGACTAAACTGCAGGTATTTGAAATTCCTTCAGTTGTAAAAAATATAGAAAAGTCTGATTTTAGGGCAATGGACTTAGTTAATGGTGATAATCCTGTAGATTTATACTTTGTAATAAAACCAAAAGATATAGATTTGTTAGCTCCGTTAGTACGAATAATGTATATTCAGCTGACAAATTTATTAATGGAAAGTTTAAGCAAGAAAAATTTTAACATAATATTTTTAATGGATGAACTAAATGCTTATGGCAAGATGAAGGCTCTTGTAAAAGGGCTTGGGTACTATGCAGGATTTGGAATAAAGATGGTTGGAATATTTCAAGGGCTTGATCAGTTAAATTCGACATATGATAAGCAAGGAAAAGAGGTGCTGAACGGATGTCAGATTCAGATATTTGGAAGGCCAAACGATGAGGCTGCACCTGACTATATTTCAAAGACGCTTGGAAAAGAAACAATTAGGGTAAAAAGTAGAAATATTGGGCTAAAAGGGGGAGGAAATGTTTCAGAGCAAGGAAAGGACTTGTTAAGCCCTTCAGAAATAAGACTGCTACCTGACAGAAAGGCAGTTGTAATTACAGGATACAAGAAACCTTTATTATTAGATAAGCTCTACTACTACGAATACCCTGAACTGTTAAAAAGAACACAGCACCAGCCAGTATTCTTTAAGGATGGATATGTAATATTTGAAGCAATGAAAGGAATGTATGAATACAGACATTCATTTAAGATGAAAGAGGAAGATTTTTATGATGATATAAAATATGAAAAAATTATTGAAAAGGTACGGAAAAAATATAAGTCAGAAAAAATAGGATAGGGGGATATATGGAAAATATTGAAGGAACAATTAACAGTTCAGCTGAAATAACAAAAAAGAAGAAGTCTAGGGATAAAAACTATACTGAAAGAATAAAAAGGAATAAGGAGAAAATTGTTAAACTGGAAACAATCATATTAAATT
Source organism: Leptotrichia trevisanii DSM 22070 (assembly GCF_000482505.1). NCBI lineage: Bacteria > Fusobacteriati > Fusobacteriota > Fusobacteriia > Fusobacteriales > Leptotrichiaceae > Leptotrichia > Leptotrichia trevisanii. The sequence continues at coordinate 4,230 of NZ_AXVL01000061.1, read as the reverse complement.
CCAAAAATGATATTGAGAAAATTGAACAGGAAAATGCAGATATTTTAAGAGAAGTTTTAAAAAAATCAGGTGTAGAGGATAAGCTTTTGAAAATTATACTTGAAAGTTCAAGTAGCGATGAAACTGCGAAAAAAATGAAGGAACTGACGGAAGTGCTATGACGGAAAGTGAAAAATATGAACTTCAGAAGAAGGCACAAATAGATTTTGTAAATGAAAGGCTGTCGGCATTAAAAGAGTATATGGAAAATGATGACATTACTGAAATAATGCTGAATCCTGGTGGGTATATATGGGTAGAGTCGTATGAAAAAGGAATGTATAAGACAAAGACATATTTGAATGAGATGGAAGGATATAAGATTATTCAGGTGTTGGCTTCATATAATTCAAAAATAATTTCTGAAAAGAATCCGAGACTTTCTGGAAATTTGCCAAATTCTGACAGATTTCAGGGAGCTGCAAAAGGAATTACTAAAGGGATTCCAGTATTTACAATAAGGAAAAGGCCTAAAAAAATATTTACACTCGATGATTATTTAGCAATGGGTTCAATTACAGAATTTCAGAAAAATTTTCTTACAGAAGCTATTTTGAATAAAAAGAATATAGTTGTATCAGGTGGAACTGGTACAGGAAAGACAACATTTACTAATGCTCTTGTAGATTATCTTAAGGAAGTTGATAGAATCAAAAATACAGTTGAGAGGATATATATTATTGAGGAAGTTGAGGAAATTATTTGCGATAAGGAAAATGTACTAAGATTATTTGTAACTGAGGATGTTTCAGCATTGGAACTGTCAAAGGATGCACTTAGGCACAGACCTGACAGAATTATTCAGGGAGAGCTTAGGTATGGAAAGGAAGCTGAGGAGATACTTAAAAACTGGAATACTGGGCATAGTGGAGGATTTACAACAGTACACTCAGATGGTGCAGAGGAAACTTTGGAAAGGCTAGAGGAACTGCTTATGGAAGTAGACAGGAATCCAAGACAGCCACTTATAGGACGTTCAGTTGATGTGATTGTAAATATTATAAGGACAAATGAAAATGGCAAAACTGTAAGAAAAGTAAACAAGATAATTAAAGTAAACGGTTTTAACAAAAAGACAAAGGAATATGAAATTGAGGAGGTAGGATAATGAAACTAAAAGTCTACAAGTCTTTACTGGATGTAAAAATGATAATGGGACTGCCATACAAAATTTTTGTAGCATTGGTATTACTTACAGGAATTATATTCCTGATATTCAAGCACTGGATAATTTTTGTGCCAGCAACGGTAATATATATTTTGTGTGCAGTTATGTCTGTAAAAGATCCGATGACATTGGAACTGATAATAGAGCATTACAAGACTGAAAGATATTTAAATCCGTAAAATAGATATTAAAAATAAAAATAAAAGGCAAAAAGCTATTGAAAGGAAAACAACAGAAATGAAAGAACAAATTATGAAGTTTTTAGAAGAAAGAACAGATAACGAAGTTGGATATACTACGTTAAGCAGAAACAAGATAATGGAAAAATTGAAAATAAAGGATGAGGAAAAATTTAATGAGGCATTTAAGGAATTAATAAAAGAAAATAAAATATTTTTTCATCAATCAACAGAAGAAAAAATAAATTATGACGGCTCTATATTTGAAATCAATAAAATAAAATACTTTACTGATAAAGATAAGTCAATTGAGTTTAAAAATGATTATGAAAAAAAGCAGAAAGAAAAAAATTCCAAAATACAGGAAACAGAAAAAGCGAAGGATGAAAAAGTTTCGGCATTGTCAGCTGATGCAAAATTAATTTATAACACATATAAAGAAAATCTAGGAGATTTGGTGTATCTTGATTCAAAGAAGATTAGAGAAAAAACAGGATTGGAATTTAAAGATTTTGTAGCGGCACAAAAAGAATTGTCGTCAAATAAAGTATTATTTATAACAAAAATATCAAAAGATAATGAAGAAAAGTTTGTATTAATTGAAAGAGGAGAGATTTTAAGTAAAGTTCTAAAAAGAGAAGAAATAAAAGAAAATATTAAAGAGAATCAGAATAAGAAAAGTGAATTAGAAAATAAAAAAGAAAAGAATAAAAATCTTAAAATAAATGATGATAAAGAAATGGAAAGATAGAAAGGGAAAAAATGGGAAAAACACTTGATAACTACAAAAATTCATTTGTTTATCATATTCCGTGGGACTTTCTTCTCAATGACTTTATTCTTGTCAATAAAAATATGGGTTTTCAGGTAACATTGAAAGTAAGAAATCACGACCTGGATTTTTTTACTGAAGAGGAAGTAAATCTGAAAATATTGCAGTATAATAATGCAATAAAAAAATTGCCTGATAATTTTATTATACATTATGAAGTTCAGAGGAAGAAATCAAGAGGATATATTGAAACGGAAATTGACAATGATTTTATACCAACAGTGCTTATGGAGAGAGAAAGGAAGGAACTATTCTCAAAGGGAGAATACTTTAAATGTGATTATTACATAACATTGACATATTTAATAGCAGAAGATGCTGAAAATAAGATAAATTCATTGCTTTCAAGCAAGAAGGAAGATGATTCGGAAGAGAAAATTGCAGAGGAAGCGGAAAGGGAATTAAAAATTTTTAGGCAAAAAGTAGCTTCATTTATTGCTTTATTAAAATATGCCACTACAAGTATTGAAGTCTTACAGGGAGGAGAACTTATGGCATATATGTATTCAACAGTAAATGCTGAGTTTCCTGAAAAGAAAAAAATGCCAACAGCTCCGCTATATCCGATTGATCAATATTTGTCAAATTCAAGTTTTGAAAATGGGAAAGATACAAAAATACAAAGATTAACTCAAATAAAGCATTTAAGGACAATATCGGTTAATCTATTTCCTGATGAAATAGAGTCAAGAGTTTTAAAAAAACTTGAAAGTTTGGACTTTGAATTTAGAATGTCGGCAAGGTATATTATTCTTTCACAGAATGAATCAAAAAAAATGTTGAAAAATTTTTTCATTTTTCATCAGGGAAAACAGAAAATTTTGGACAGTATATAACTGAAGCCATAACGAAAAAACCTTCATTTAACATAGATGAGCTGGAGCTGGCGAAGACAGAAGAGGCAAAAATGGCTTTAAATGAATTTAAGGAAGGCGGAATGAGTTATGGTTACTATACATTTACTATAATACTTGCTGATGAAGATATAAAAAGGCTGGAGGACAACGCACTTAAAATAGCAACAATATTTGATGAACAGGATTTTACCTGCTCAATTGACAAGTACAATATTTTTCCCTCATATTTAGGAGCTATTCCAGGAAATGTGAAGGCAAATATAAGAAAATATCCAATAAATTCAATGCTTTTAAGCTGTCTTTTCCCTACTTCATCACTGTATCGTGGAGAGGAAGTGAATGAATTTTTTAGGGATAAAAAAAATATTGCAGGTGTTCCGCTTATGATGACTAAAACAGACTTGAATGATATATTTTATTTTAATCTTCATATAAAAGATGCAGCACACACACTAATAGCAGGTCCGACAAGGTCTGGGAAATCAGTATTATTGGGAATGCTGGTGGCTGAACTGAAAAAATACCCTAATGCTCAGGTGTTCTTTTTTGATAAAGGAGGTTCAATACGTGTCCTGACTGCTTGTATGGGTGGAAAATTTTATGATTTGGGAAAAGGCGGGGATAATGATTTAGCATTTCAGCCACTTGCGAATATTCATATCGAAACAGAAAGGGCATTTGCAAGCAACTGGATAATTTCCCTTCTTCAACAGGAAAATGTAATCGTAACACCTGATATGAAAAGTACAATATGGGAAACGCTTACCACTCTTGCAAATGATCCGCCTAACAGAAGAACAATGACAAATTTTGCATTTACAGTTATGAACAAGGAAATTCAGAAGGCACTTGAGCCATACACAAATACAGGTTCATATGGAAAATATTTTGATAACAATGAAGATAATTTTTCAGACTCAAACTGGCAGGTATTTGAAATGGGAAGGATAATAGAAGATCCAAAAGCGACAGCACCTATATTAAGCTATCTGTTTCATAGAATAGAAGTGGAAAAATTAACAAAGGACTATCTAACTGCAATCGTAGTTGATGAGGCTTGGTTTGCAATGGAAAATGAAAGTTTCAGGCTTAAATTCAATGACTGGCTTAGAACTCTTGCAAAGCTGAATGCCTTTATAATCTTTGCGACACAGT
>NZ_AXVL01000060.1 GCF_000482505.1 Leptotrichia trevisanii DSM 22070 | reverse complement strand
GAGGCATTAATTTATCAAGAGGATTCCAAATATTTAAAAAGAGTTTTTTTTGAAGAAGGGACAGGGAATTTGATACTAAAATCTTATAATCCAGCCTATGCCGATTACGTAATTCCTAATCACGAACTCGATAGAGTAGAGTGTAAAGGGACTATAAGTATGGTTATAAGTATGAGGAATAAAAAATTTATGTTTTAGGAACAAAAAAGCATTGATGAGGTTGGCGGAGTTGAGAAGTAGATTTGAAAACAGGTGAATCAGAATAAAAAATATGTTATAATATGGGAGCTTGAAAATGAGTTTATTGAAAAAATCAGAACAAAATTTTGAAATTTCTGAGTTTGCAGAAAAGAAACAGTATTATGATGTTGCTACTAGCAGATTATATTATAGTTGTTTTCAAAAAGTTCTTTATTTTTTTGAAAAAAAGGGATTAAATATAGAAAACGAAGTAAAAAAACAAGAGGGTAGTCATAATTCAACTATTAAATTAATGAAAAATTATATAAATTTATTTCATAGCAGTTATATAGCTGCTATAGCTCATTTGGAAGATTTGAAAAGAAGTAGAACAATAGCAGATTACGATAAAAAAATTATTAAAAAAAGCGATTATAAAGAGCTAAAAGAAAATTTTTTGGAAATAGACGAAGTTTTAAACGAACTTTTAAATGAAGGTTGAGGATGAAAATGAAAAACAAAATAGAACAATTTAAAACTATTGTAAAAAGTGAAATATCAGATATTGATATTGGATATAAAAAATTTGAAGACGGTTATATTCAGATTTATTATTATTCTGAAATTGACAAGAAAATATTGTTTGAAGTTTTAGGAAAGGCATTAAAATCAGTTTTTTATAACGATGGGATATTTAATATAGGTTTAAGAAAAATAAGTAAAGAACGGATAAAAGAGTATTTTCCTGAAAAGAATGAGATTTTAAATTTTTATACTGCATTAGAATTCGAAGAAATTTTAAACACGCTTTCAAAAACTTTTAAAAAAAATATAGCATTAAATTATACAAATACGTATTTTGTAATTAATAAATACAATAACGTGAAATTAAATAAACATTCAAAATTAAATAAAACCAAATATAATAAACCTAATATAATCTATAGTAATTTTAGTTAAAGCATGGAGGGAAAATGGATAAAATAACATTAACAAATTATTTTGTGAGTGAAGTTTCAATGAAACATTTAACGGATATTCAAGAAAAGAAAGATGGTAAAATAAATTTGAGTGTTGGTTCAAATGAAGAAGTGGGAAAAGTAAAACTAGGAATTGAAATATCAGATGAATATAAAGAAATAAAAATATCTATTGTTGGTGATTTTGAACTTTTAGATGGTTTGGGCGAGCAACAAAGGAAAGAGCTATTAGTTACAGCTGGAGCAGAAATGCTATATGAATATGTGAAATCTTATGTTGCAAGTATGACTATGTTCGATAAAATTCCCGTGATGGTTAATTTGCCAGATGTTGATTTTAAAAAAATGTATGAAGATAATAACAAAAAATAGTGATACACAATGAATTTAAGCAGGGTTAATTTTGGTTTAAAAATATAAAAAAACGGAGGAAACCAAAATGAAAAAAATTTTTATGATTTTGACATTAGTATTTGTTAGTGTTAACACATTTTCAGAAACGTTGTATTTCAAAAACTGTAAAGAAGCACGTGCGAAAGGGTATAAAAATATTAAGAAAGGTGAACCTGGATATGCTAAACATTTAGATAGAGATAAAGATGGTATAGCCTGTGAAAGCAAATAAATTTAACATAGAGTTGTTTCATAATTGAAATGGCTCTTTTTTAATACTTTTATTTTTCTTTGAAATATGCTATAATTTAATAAATTATAAAATAGAAAGCGAGGAAAAGAATGAAAAAAATATTATTAGTTTTAGCAATGATGTTATTTGTATTCAGTTGCGGAACACCGCAAGCACAGAAAGATTTAGAAAGTGTATTAAAGGCACTTCAAACTGGAGATGCAAAAAAGATAAAGGAGTTGAATCCTAATTCGGAAATGTCGGCAAACGATGAAACTGTAAAAATTTTCTTAAGCGGATACAAAAAAATGAGTTACAAAATCAAGAAAACAAAAGTGGAAGGAGATAAAGCAATTGTAAATCTTGATATAAAAGCTCCTGATCTGAGTTCTTATTTTCCAGAATTTATGCAACAAGGAATGGCATTAGCTTTTTCAAATTTTGGAAAAAGTGAAGAAGAAATGAAAAAACTTGGAGAAGAATTTACAACAAAATATTTTGAGGAAAAATTAAAGTCAAAAGATTTGAAGTTTAATGAGAAAAATATAGATGTTGTGTTGAAAAAGAACGGTAAAAATTGGCAAGTTGATGGACAAGATGAAAAAAACAAAGAACTTTTTGAAATAATTACCTTTGGTTTTTCAAAATTAGCTGAAAATATGAATGGAACATCTGAACAAAAACAACCTACTAAATATTTTAAAAAAGGCGAAAGAGGAGTTGTAAATTTAACAGCACAAACTGTAACAGATGTTAAAGTTGTTGAAAAAGGCGAATATTCGCAGCCTAAAGAAGGAAATGAATATGTAGTTGTAAAACTTACTAAAGAAAATATTTCAAATAATATTGTGCAAGGCGGAGGATTAGATTATTATCAAATTGAAACAAAAGATAAAAAATTAATCAAACCAGAAGCAGGCGTTGTTGAATTTGGAGAATTTAATTTTGATGATATACCAGTCGGAAACAAAGTTGATCAAACAATTGTCTTTGAAGTTCCAAAAGGGCAAGCAGGAACTTTTAATATAATAGAAAACGGGCATAAACTGGCTGTATACGATATAGGATTATAAAAAAATAAAAGGAAGCTGTAAAAGGCTTCTTTTTTGTTAAATTTTTGTTGACTTTTTTCTACAAATAAATTATAATAATTTTGAGGTGGTGAAAAATGAATTTTAAAGATGTAAGAAAATTGATGATAGAAAAAGATGTGAAATACAAAGATATGGTGGGAAAGGTGCCTGATACTAGAGGTGGTTTTTACAATACAAAAGCTGGATTGATAAGAGCTTTTAAGTATTCAAAAAATAAATCCGAAAATTGTGATAGAGCAGTTGATTTTTTAATGCAATTCAAGTAGAAAAAAGTATACAAAATAAAGAATAAAATACAAAAAGAAAAGGAAGGAGGTGCAGGGATGGGAGAAGAAGAAATATCATATGTGCAAGGTAGAAAAATAAATGTAAAGAAAGTTGTAGCTGCATTTGAAAATCTAAAAGGATTAACGGAAGAGGAATTTGAAGAAATTGTAGATATGTATAGACATTATTTTAAAAAAAGAAATAAAGAAATCACCCGCAATCTTGAATCGAAAGCGGATGAAATATTTAATCAAACTTTAGAGTATTATAAAAACCTTATTTAGTTTCTACAATTTGAATTAAAGTGGCACTTATTGTATATATTTTGTCTTTATGATGAATGTGAACAGTTGGAATATGTCTAAAACTATCTTCCACAAAGTCTTGTTTATTGTGAATATCTGTGCCATTTATCCAATTTCGTGGACTGAAAAGATTTTCCAAATACCCAATTTGATAATCATCTTCAGTAAGTTCAGTCCATTGTCCAAGTAGACAAGCATAAACTTTATACATAATTATAAACCTCCCTTCTTCTTGATAATTTGTTTTGGCGAATAAATTATAGCACAAAGCGGAGGATTATAAAATGAGAAAAGGAAGGAGGTGTGAGATGAAATATAAAATAGACAAATCTAATTTTATATTCATATTGTGTGCTTACCAAGCATTTAAAGTAATAAAAAACGGAGTAAATATTCAAAATATATTAATAAGCATTGGCTATATAACAGTTGCTGTAATATATTTCAAATATGAAGATAAAATAAAAAAGGCAATATATGAAATACTACCTTTTTTAATATTTTATACCTTACTTGGACTTCTTTTTGAAAGTTTTTTCGTAACCCTTTTTGAACAAATAAAATAAAAATAATTTTGTTGCATCAAATAAATTTTTAGGAATAAGCATAATAATACCTCCTTTCTTGTGTATTTAATTTTATTTGGCGATATTATTATAACTCAAAAGGAGGTAAAAATGAAATAAGGGAGGTGGGAAAATGGAAATAATTATTATGGGAACATTGGCAATATGGTTTGCTGTATGCCTTATTATGGAACTTTTTTGCAGTGAAAATTTGAAAAAGGAAAATGATAAATTATGGAAAATGGTGTTCAAGCTTGAAACTCACATTATGATGCTGGAGCTTGAAGAAGAAAATGAAAAGAAGGTTGAAAAAGAACAGGTAAAAACGTTTAAATATAAGAATTATAAAGTTAAAAAATAAACGAAAAAAGCACTCCGAAAAGTGCTTGAAAAGAAATTTATGAAATACTACATATTGTGTTTATTATAGCATAAAAATGTGAAAAATACAATATGTAGGGAGAGGGAAAATAATGCGAGATATAAGAAAAAGAGGTTGGTTTTGGATAGAAAACGAACTTATAGACAGAACAGATTTATCGTTTGAAGTAAAATCAATGTATATGATCCTAGCCAGATTTGCAGATAGTGAAGGGAAATGTTTTCCAAGCATAGAAAAGTTAGCTGAAATAATCGGAAAAGATAAAAGAACTGTTATCAGATATATTAAAAAACTGGAAGAAAAAGGATTGGTTGAAAAACAAAGAAGATTTAATCAGACAAATATTTATTATTTAAAAAATGCTGATTCTAATAGTGACAAAATTGATAATGACAAAAATGATAGTGACAAGGTTGTCACTTCCCTAGATGACACAGGTGTCACTTCCGATAGTGACAAAAATGTAAATCTAAAAAAACCTATAGAAAAATACCCAATTAAAAATACCCAATATAAAGAAAAATATAAAAAAGAAAAATTGAATAATATTGAGTGTTATGTAATCTCATTGGAAAAAGATGAGAACTATAAGCAGTTACTCTTTAAATTTATAAAATATCGTAAGGAAATAAGGAAATCACTAAAAACAATAAGCCCACTAAAAGCTCTTATAAAAGAATTTCCGCTATATAGCGACTTAAAAGAAGCCTTAGAGATAATGGAAACAAGGGAATGGAGAACAGTAACAGCTGAATGGGTAGAAAATTACAAAAACAGTTTAGGAGGAAATAACAATGGCAATAGCAAATCTTGGGGAAATAGCAGCCAAAAAGTTGCAGACAAGCACAACGTCAAAGTTGACAGAACAAACGACGGCTGGTAATAAATCATATATGGCAGAAACTGTAACTAGAAGCGAGTTTAAAAAATCAAATAGAGTTTCAGATATTCCACTTTTCAAAAAAATATCTAAAGTTGAAGATGACGAAATTGATAATAGATTTAAAAATTCTAAAATCGTAAACGAAAAAGAAAAAGAATTTAGAAAATCATTTTATAACTTCTGCAAAAACTTTGAACACATAAAAGGCACTGGTTCAGGGATATATATGTCAGGGGATGAAGGAACAGGCAAAACATATTATACTAACTGCATTTATCACAAACTTTGCGATAAATACGTGGTTTATAAAACATCATTGCAGGCACTTTTGGATGAAGAAGCAGATAATTTTAAAAATCCGAATGTCAATAAAAATTTTGTTTTAGATAGATTTGAAAGGGCTGATTTAGTTATTTTTGATGATTTAGGAAACGAAATGGTTTCAGACTGGATGAAACAGGAACTTTATAAGTTTTTTAGTTACTTATGTAAGAACAGAATATCGTTTATCATAAACACAAATTTAAACGATGATCAACTAAAGGATTTTATGAGAATAAACGGAAGTGCAAAACTATTTAGTCGAATACGCGGAAGATGTAAATATTATAAATTTGAATGGGAAGATAGGCGGATAGACGAGTGTAAGGAAATTTGGGATAAATATTATTAGGAGGATAAATGCGAAAAATCAAAGTCATAGAACTTTTTGCAGGAGTCGGAAGTCAGGCGATGGCATTGAGGAATATCGGAATCGATTATGAAGTTATAGGAATTTCTGAAATAGATAAGTTCGCTATTAAAAGCTATGAAGCAATTCACGGCAAAATCCACAACTTTGGAGATATATCAAAAATGGAGGAGTTGCCGTACTGTGACTTACTTACATACTCTTTTCCATGCCAAGATTTGAGCATTGCCGGACATCGAAAAGGAATAAGCAAAGATACAAGAAGTGGATTACTCTTGGAAGTTGAAAGGTTGCTTCTTAAAACTAAGGAAAATGGAATATTGCCAAAGCATTTGCTATTAGAGAATGTCAAGAATTTGGTAGGCAAGAAGTTCATCAAAGATTTTGAAAGATGGCTGAATTTTCTAAACAGTCTAGGATACTACAGCAACTGGGAAGTGTTGAATGCCCGTGATTACTCTATACCTCAAAACCGTGAAAGAGTTTTTGTTGTTTCCTCGCTTGAGAATATCCATTATGTTTTTCCTAAAAAGCAAGAGCTAAAAATCAAAATGAAAGACTTGCTGGAGGAACATGTTCCGGGAAAATATTATTTGTCAGAAAAGTATCTAAAAAGTTTTTTAGATATGACAAATAGAAATGGATTTATCAGATGAGAAAAATTTAATCCCCAGAAATCAGAAGATTGCAGCATAGCATTTGCAATAACAACAAAAGCAGGGCAAAGGGCAACCGATAATTTTATCAAAACAGGAGAAAAAATAAGAAAACTAACTCCTTTGGAAGTTTGGCGTTTAATGGGATTTAGTGATAATGATTATTATGCCGCAAAGTCTGTGGGAATTTCGGATACGCAATTATACAAGCAGGCAGGAAACAGCATAGTGGTAACAGTTTTGGAAGCTATATTTAGAAACTTGTTTTTCAAGAAGCACAGAAGAAAACAAGGAATTATAGCAGAACAAATTAGAATATTTTAGGAGGACGAATGAAAACAGTAGGAATAAATGATCTAGTAAAAAGAAACAAACAAATCTTAAAAAGAAGAAAGGTTATTGAAAAGAAATTAAAAGAGTTGCAACAAGAAGACAGCGAACTTCTGCAGGAGTTGGAACGAAATAACAACTTCTTTGCAAAGCGAGGAATGGAACAGATTAAATGAAAATAAAACTCATTTGTATAAGGATAGACAACAACGAACTGAAAACAACTGACAAAGATGAATGGCTTAAATTCATAAAAAGACATCGTGGAAAAGTTAAAAGCATAGAGCAATTTAACTGGGAGATTCCTGAAAATAAATTGCAGAAGGCTTTGGAGTATTCGTTTGATGAATTGTATAAATTTAAGCAAAAAGAGGACAGGAGGGAAAAGGATTGATAAAATTGGAATTATCCGTAATGCCACCATCTGTAAATACATTGTGGGTAAATAAGAATAAAGGGCGGTACAAATCGAAAAGGGGCAAGGAGTTTGAAGAAATAGCCAAGTATGAATTAAAA
>NZ_AXVL01000059.1 GCF_000482505.1 Leptotrichia trevisanii DSM 22070 | reverse complement strand
AATCACTTTCCTTGTTACCGGGCTTCTTACTTTTGCACCTAGGCTTCACGCCGACGTGGAAGCTGAACAGCAGGAAGTGTCTGCTCAGACTTATGATGCCATAACCGATCTTAGGCAGTCTTTCATACGTGCCAGAAAGGAAAATGAAAAATCTCTAAAAGGGGCCGAAAGAGAACTTGCAATGCTGTTACAACAGGGGGATCAGGTAATCAAGAGCCCATGGGCTTCATTCCAGTTCGGTACAGGATTTGCAAATAACGACTGGGGAACTACCTACAGGGGACGTGGTGGTAAGTTCCTGGAATATTACAGAAGAGATAATGACTTGACTAAATATGTTTTTGATGCCAATAAAAATGCTTACGGGGCAACTAAACTGCATGTGTCAAGAAATCAGGAGCCTGATGCATTAACTATCAATCCGGCTAATGTTTACAAGGCTTATGAGCCAACTGAAGTGACTAAGATGGATGCGATGACATTGCCAAATGCACCAGAATTGAATCCTGAAGCTGCTAAACCACCAGCTGGATATTATGGACGTGATATACCATATCGTGTAACAAGAACTTTTGGGGTGGTGCCGTATTCAACAACATTGGATTATGAAGCTCGAGTAAATAATAATATTAATAATAATAGTTATAAAAATGAAAATAATGTAGGAAATAATACAGGAACATTTAATGCAACATCAGGGAAGTTTTATAATACTTATGGATACAATGCAACAGACACAACTCAATCTGATACTTCAACAGCAGCAACTGGAGGATTTAGTAACATAAGTGGAGAGTTTTTTGTAGGAGGAAGACACAATCATTACTCTGATAATGGAACGTGGCCTTATTATGCTTTAAATGATTCATATTATAGATTTGTTTATGTAGACTCGGACAATGAAGATGATACTAATCTAAATCATTTAGATAGTGGTTATCACGGACATGATGAAACTTGGAAAAAATTTAACCTTCCAAGTAATCAAGTTGGTGGAGGAGTAGTCCAAACTTTTCCTAATGCCCGCCGTGGAGCAGCTGTTTTAGCAAATAAAAATTTAACAGTTAAAAATAGTATTTTCAATATTGCTGCAAATAGTGGAGGTGACGGTACTCGGAGAAATTTAAATGCAACTAGTGATGAATTTAATGAACATAATGGAATTAATGTAGTTGGAAGCAGTACATTAACTGTAAATGGTAATGCAGGAAGTCAAAACTATTATTATTATGTAGCAGATTCAAATGGAGTAAGAGTACGGTTTACAAGCGAAGAATTGGCTAAAGGTAGTCCTTATTATAATGTCAATACAGATCAGGTAAGGCAACATGGAACGGACTTTTACATAGTACGAAGAAATAGTAGAAGTGGGGTTACTTTTAATATTCAAGGTGGAATAAAAAATAATGCTATTTTATCAAATTCATCAGGAAAAACAGATGTTTATCATACTTCTTTCACTGTTAGTGGAAGTTATAATAATGGTATTAACATGTTAGGAACAGGAAAATTAGAACTAAATGATTCAACTTTTGATATTAATGGTAATAGAAATACAGCAGTTTCATTAAATGGTGGAGCAACAGGAAATACTGTATATAACTCAAAATTCACTTTAAATGGGACTTATGGAACTGGAGTTGCTCTATGGAAAGCTAATACAAAAGCAACAAATGTAGATAGAGGAATTTACAAGTTAATTGGTGAAAATAATAATGGTATTTTTATTAATACTGGCACAACAGTAGATAATGCACTTGGAAACACTTTTACAATAGATGGTAATTATGGTAATGGTATCTATGTAAAGGGTACACTAACTACTGTATCAAAAGATACTTCAGTTAATCCAGAATGGGCTAATACTTTTAATGTGAATAGTAGTTATAGTAATGGTATTTATGCTGATACTAGTTCTAATTTAGGAACTGTAAGCAATACAACATTTAATATAAATGGTGGTTCAAGTAATGGTATTTTGAAAAATACGAATACAAATACCACAGTGTCAGGTTCCGTATTTAACGTAAGTGGAGCTGGATCTACTGGGATTACATACAATGGTGGCTCTACTGCTGAAACAATTGAAGGAAGTACATTTAATATAAATGGTGGTAATACAAATACTGCTGGTGTACATATGATTAATATTGCAAAATTAACTGTTAAGCCTAATACTGATTTTTATGTAAATGGACATGCGATTGGGATTGAAATTGATAACAATGGAATTCAAAATAAGGAAATAGAATTTACAGGTAGTCCAGGAACAGGTTGGACACATATGACATTAACTGGTGGAAATAATATTGGTATTAACATCAGAGACGGTGTAATGAATAGTTCTAATAGGGAAGTAAAACTATCAGGTGCAAACGATGAATATGGACTTGATATGACAATAATGTCAGATAATAATGTTGGATACCTGAATAGAACATATGCAGATAAACTTACTGTTATTAGTGGAAAAGATCCTATAAATATTAACAGTTCTTCTAAATATGGAAGAGTTAAAGTAGGTTCATTAAATTCTGCAACAGGATATAACAATAACATTGTATTTGCAAATTTAGGATATGTAAAAGATGGAGAAATTAAATTACGTCAAATAGAAGTAGATGGTAATAGTAATACAATTGCATATTTCAGAAATGGAAGTGGAGATTATTTTCATCAAAATGGAAATCCTACTAATAATTCAGGAGTTGGATTCTTTAAGGGAAGTGCACTTGAATTACAAGGTATAATCGGAAGAAACTTTAATAGTCGTGAAGCAACAACTGGAACTAGTACTGGAAATGTAGGAATATATGCGTCTTCTGGACAAAGAAAAGGCATACACACAAAAAATATTGGAGAAACAAACAGTCCTTCTGACATTGGGGATTTAAAAGTTACAAACCTTAATATAGGAGTAGGACCTCATGCAGTAAATACAGTACTTGCATATGCAGATAACGGAACTGTACTAGACATTAACAATAATACAACCGTTGCAAATGGAGCATTAGTAAAAGAAACTATTTCTGATGGGGAAATGGAATATGGTGGAAAAAATTACTGGGGATATGCTGTTCCATATGATAATATTTCAACTAGAACAACTATAGCATTTGCAAAAGGAACATTTAAAAATGAAACTCATAAATTTGGTGGTAACTTTAATTCTGCTATAGAGGGAGATCCGACAGAAGTTAAAGTAAACTCTGCTGTTGATATGGTGTCTAAGGAAGGTTCGGCATATAGAGCAGAAGAAGGTGGTAAGGTAACTGTAACTAAAGGTACAAGAGCTGGAGGATACAAATCTATAATTGGTTATGCAGAAGATTCAGTAAGCAGAGTTAAAAAATCAAACAATGAAACATATACAACAATGAAAGGAACTGAAACAGGATATGGTTCATCAGTTATTATAAATGGAAACATTGTTGCTGCAGATAATATGCTATTCAGTACTACAAATGATTCTGCGGGAGCTAATACAAATACAGGCCCTGTTAATGGAAGAGTTGGGGACGATACTAAATACGCTTATCAAAATATAGCAGCTTATGCATTAAATGGTGGAGATGTAATTATTAAAGGAGCAACTAAATCAGCATCTACAAAAGAAGCGGCAAATTCAGATAAATCAGCATTGGCAGCTGCTAATAGTTCATTAATCTATGGATTAGCTGGTTATGCTTCAGGAACAGGTTCTAATGTTATATATCAAAATTCTAAGATAACAACTGTTACTGGTACTGATGGTGCTTTATATGCAACAAATGGAGGATATGTTGAATATGCTGGAGATATAGTTCATCAAAACAATATCGGTGTAACACGTAAGACAGGAGCTGCAACAGATGGTGCAACAATAGGAGTTGGAGAAACAAGAGGTGGAAGAGGTTCATCTACATTAAATGGTGGAGTGAGAAACGATCATACTAATGTACCAGTATTCTATGCAAGACGTACTACTGCAACAGATGATGCAGGAATTACATTTAATAATACAACAAACATAGATATGTATGATGGATATTTCTTGACTGGTAATGAATATCATCACAGACCAAATTCAATAAATAATTTCCAATATAACTCATATTCTGATTACTACAAAGAGGCTACAAGACCTTCGGCACCTAATGATATTGCTTGGGATAGAGCAAGATACAGAGGAATGTCAAAAGTTACTTTAAATCTTGTTTCAGGTGGAGAAATTGATTTAGGATTGATTAATCAGGCTGAAAAAGAACTTAACTGGGGTAGTCATAAAGATGGAGATGGCAGTGAATATTTGGCTAGTATCGGAGAATATGCTGGTGGAATGACAATAAACAATAAAGGTACTTCAAACAAGGCTAGTACGTCAACAGCTACTAAGTTTAACAGCACTATTATTAACAGTGAATTAAAAATAGGTACTGACGTAGAATTGGAAAACTTCGCACTTTCAAATGGTTTAAGTGGAGCAAAATCTGTAAGTGCTGGTTCAAAAGTTGATAATACAGCTGTAGATCCATTTAATAACATTAAAATGGAAAGTACAAAAGTAACGATTGATACTGGTAAAAATGTATATGGAGATATTGGTAATTCAAAAGTGGGATCTTTATTAGCTGGACAAGGATTAAGCATGGCTAACTCACTTTACCGTTGGGATATTTTAAACAAGGCTAATTCAAATTGGGTAAAAACAGACAATACTAAATCAGGATATGTAAATAAAGGTACAATTAGTCTTTGGGGTGGAACTAAAGACTCTGATATTACTGGTGTAAATGTTGCTTACGGAACTATTTCAAATGAATCTGCCGGTAAAGTTATTGTGGATCACGGAAAAGGTATTGTAGGAACTGATGACAGTATATTAACAAATAAAGGTAAAATTTTTGTAACTGGAAAATATAACCCTATCACTCAGGAAACAATTGCCTCAACAGGTGCAACAAATGCAATTAAAGCAAGAACAGGATTAGACGTAGAAACTAAACCAACAGGTAAAAACTATGGTATTGTAGGAATTTCTACTAATAATGTTACAGAACACTCAAATTATGGTGGAAATAGATATGGAAACAACAGAGTAACTATCGAAAATAAAGATGGTATTGTTGAAGTTGATGGACAATTAGCAGTTGGTATTTATGCAGCAAATGTTAATCAGTCTGGCTCTGTTATAAGAACTGACGAACATGCACAAAAATCAAATGTAACAATTTCTTATGATAACCAAAATGCTTCACAAGTTGATGCGATCAGAGTAAATCACGGAGCAGGTGGTACTGCTGACACAGCTACACAAAAAAATACAGAATTACGTGGTGTAGGTATTGCATTAGTTGAAAAAGACAAAGATGCCAATCCTGACAGAAGAGGTGGAATCATTACATTGAACACTAAGAACAATGGAATTGGTGGTACTGCTGACATCTTGACTTACCAAAATGGTATAGGTATTTATGGTGAAAGTGCTGACATCAGATTTAAAGGTGATTCTACAGGACTTACAGTAGATACAGGAAGTAACGGGGCAGGAATTTGGGCAACTGATGACTCAACTATTGCAACATCAAGTGATCGTTTAGGTACTCCAAAAACATTGAACTACAACTATAAAGGTTATAATGACAAAAAAGGATTTGGAATGATTTTAAGCTCTACTATGTCAAATACACAAACAAAAGCTAAAAACTACCTAGATATCAAGTTCAACAATAATGGAGATACAAACTTGACATTGGCTGTGGAAAAAGCTCAAACATCTCCAGGAACAATTAATCCAGGTAAAGGTACTACAAGAGGTATTGCTGGAATGTTGGTAAATACTGATGCTAATGATAGCGTATATAACTATGGGAATATCAAGGAAGATACTTCCAAGACTAACGTGAGATCTTACGGTGCAATAGTTAATAGAGGTAGATTAGTAAACTACGGAAATATTGAATTAAATGATTCATTAAATGTAGATGCCTCAAGCGTTGATAAAGCTGATCTTAAAAAAGTAAATGCAGGTATCATGGCAAATGATCATACTACAGCTGCAAATACTTGGATTGAAAACTACGGAGATATTAAAGTAGGAACTACTTCAAGAAAAAATATCGGTGGATTCGGAATTTACGGATATAACATCATAACTGGTGAAAAAGCCGATCATACTACAAGTACAATAACTGTAAACAGTAACAGTTACGGTATTTATTCAGGAGATGGAACAGTTGAAGTTAGAAAAGGGACTAAACTGTTAGTAGGTAACGATACTGTCTTAGGACATGTTCAAACTACAACAGGAAAAGCTATAACAACAAATCCTTCAGCTTACCCAATTAACAGACAAACTGCTTATTCACAAGCCTCAGAATTACTTCCAGGAAGACAAACTGATGCGGCTTACGGAGTTTACATTGGAGATAACTCATTGTTAAGCGGTAGAAACAGAAATGTGGAAGTAAGTGCGGATATGGATATTGACAGATACTCTTACGGAATTGTATTGGCTAAAAACTCAAATGCTGAAGCAGGTGGAACTAATGGAACAACTGTTAAAATTGGAGATGGAAGCTACACTCTTGATGCAAAAGGAAAAGTTTCAAGCTTGACACCGACTAACGCTCCGTCAATTGTACTAGCAGCCAATAAAAATGCAGGTGGACTTGTTGTTTCAACACCGCCAAGCAATCCAAAAGTACCAGAAGAAGTTTATGAACAAGGAAATGCCGTGTACTACTACTCAGCTGACAAAAACTCAAAGGCTAGTTCATTTGCAAACGTAACAATGAATGGTGACTACAACACTGCTTACTATACAGCAGGAAGTGTTGATAACTTTGGAACAATCGACTTGAGATCTCAAAACAACTTATTAACTGTAAATGGAAGTTCAAGTGCTCATTTAGGATACGGAAACTTGGGAATTGTTTCAACAAACCCTAATGTCGCATCAACAAACTACGGAACAATTATTACATCAATGTCAGATACTGAAAACCAAAAATATTCAGCAGGTATGGCAGCTGGACGTAATATTTACAACGACGAAGGAAAATTTGTAAGAACTGAAGATGAAGGATATGTTGTAAATAGAGGTACAATCAACGTCAAGGAAAAAGAAGGTATCGGAATGTTTGCAACTGGTGCAAGATCTAAAGCTGTAAACTACGGAACTATTAATCTTCAAGGTAAGAATGCAATAGGAATGTACTTAGATCGAGGTGCACAAGGAGAAAACTATGGTACAATCACAGGAGATGCAGAAGGTGTTAAAGGTGTAGTTGCAATTAATAATGGATACATCAAGAACTATGGAACAATTAAAGTTACAGGTACTGGTTCAGTAGGAATTATTACAGATAACCTTCAGGCTAAAACTGATAATGAAGATTCTGGTACAAACCAATACAAAGGAACAGAAGAAGGAAAAACAGCTGCAATTAAATACGTTGCTTCAGGTAATGTAAAAACAACAGGTGTAGGAACAACTATAACAGTACCTGACACTGTACCATTAACAAAAGTTTCTGTGGATGGTATTGATACTCCTGTATTCGATGTTGAAAGTGATGCCGCAAATACTGGACAATGGGCTAAGAACATAACTGTTTCAAGCAGCATTCAAACTGGTGGAACAAGAATAATTGATCTTAATACTAAGGATGAATGGGGTAACCCAGCTTGGCCTCACCACAAAAAACCGCAACTTTCAGAAGTTACAAGCATTGGAATGTATGTAGATACTTCAGGTGTTAGATACACTAACCCAATTGATGGAATTCAAAACTTACCTAAATTGTCAGAAGTAAATCTATACTTCGGGCCAGAAGCAACACTATATACAAACTCTAAGGCA
This sequence comes from Leptotrichia trevisanii DSM 22070, assembly GCF_000482505.1. Classification (NCBI taxonomy): domain Bacteria; kingdom Fusobacteriati; phylum Fusobacteriota; class Fusobacteriia; order Fusobacteriales; family Leptotrichiaceae; genus Leptotrichia; species Leptotrichia trevisanii. The sequence continues at coordinate 559 of NZ_AXVL01000059.1, read as the reverse complement.
ATCAGAATTGGAGATAAGGTTGACGCTAACGGAAATGTTACAAAGAGCAATATCTTGAAACCATTTAATGATGCGTTAAGTAAATTGCCAGGTGGAGCAATTGTTAATCCACTGTCAGCAAGTTTAACTTGGCAAGTAAAAGCAAAACTTGATGCAAATAATCAATTATCAGAAGTGTACATGAGTAAGGTACCTTACCACTCATTCGCATTTGATGATGATAAATCTCTTGTAAACTTTACTAACAACCTGGATAACATCTATGAAATTGCACGTCCAGGAAGTCCTGAAAAAATTATCTTCAACAAACTTAACAGCTTAGGTAATGGGGAAGGACATATCTTGGCTCAAGCGTTCGATCAGATGAGAGGACACATTTATGGTGGAGTTCAACAAAGAATCAAGGCTACATCTGATATTATCGGTGGAGAAATCAAGGGACTTAGAAATGATTCTAATGGTTCTAAAGACTCTAACAAGTTCAAGGCATTTGGACAAAGAAACGAATTCAAGACTGATACAGCAGGAATGCCTGACTGGTACAGTAATGCGGGAGGAT
>NZ_AXVL01000058.1 GCF_000482505.1 Leptotrichia trevisanii DSM 22070 | reverse complement strand
TAAATGTAAGCGGAAGCAGAACTAATGGAAACAGGGCATTTGTAGATAATCAAAGTTCATTTATTGTGGGAGAGGGAAGCAATCTTCATGTTGGAACTCTCGAAAATACTGGTGCAGTAATTGGAAAACAAAGCGATAACAGCACAACATTCAAGATTGACAACTATATAGCCAAAAATATCTACAATGAAGACACAATGACAACTACTGGAGGCTCAATAGGAGCTTCGCTTGGAGGAAAGCCAAGAATCACAAGTGCAGGCTTCAATCAGGACAGCAGGGACAAGGAAGGTATTACAAGAAACACAGTAGTTGGAAATGTGGAGATACAGAATGCTTCAGGAGATGAGATAAACAGGGATTTATCAAAGGCAAATGAAATAACGAAAGATACTCACAGAAGCACGAATATCAATGTGGAGCCACAGGTTATAGAATATATTTCAAATCCAACAAGGTTCAAGGAAGATCTGGAAGTAGCAATACTTGAAGGAAAAGCTACAGGAGAAACTATATTAAAGTCCATAGAAAATGCTGTAAATGGAAGAAAGAGCAGCGACATTGGAGATCCTGAAAGAAGAACAATCAATGAAATCAAGGAAAGCATAATAAGGGTTAAGACAGCTCCTGAAATGAATCTAATAGCAACTGGAGATTTAAATTCAGAGAAAATATTAAAAGAGCTTGATATATCAGCAGTAGAAAAATATGATCCTGATAATCCGAATTTACCACCAAAAGTAAGAGCTAGAGTAGATAAACTAGCTCAAAAGGGTGAAGTACCTGGTATTTTCTATGACAAAATTACTAACAAAATTTTCGTAGATGAGAATATAACGGATGAAGCAGTAATACGGGCAGGAATAGCAAGAGAATGGAAAATATCTGAAGACTTGAAAACTGGAAAAGGGAAAGAAAATGATGAGGGGCAGTTGAAGTCAACCGTAGCAGGAGAACTGGCCTATGATGACATGATGAAGAGGGCTAGGGAAGGCAAGACTGGGAGTATAAGTACAGGAGAGCTTAATGAGGCTGTTATGGATGTGGATAGTGAGGTTACGAGTGATAAAGCCTTGGAAGTGAAACCAGAAGATTTAAGAGCTTTGGGTTCAGCGATAAGCCAAGCTGATGGATCTTATCCTTATGCAGATGTGGTAGGTGGAGCTTTAAATGGAGCTGCATGGCTTATGGAAAATAATGCCAAAATAAAAAAACAACTCAACACATCAAAAGCTGCTGGTAAAGCTGTTGATGTTGCAAACACTATTGGAAATAGTGTTAGAATATTTGCTAAAAAACAAAGTAGAAAAAGTCAAAAAGAAAGGTCAACTAGACATCCAAGTTGGCAGGATAATAAACCACCAAAAAAAGGAGAGGATAGAGAAGCATATTTGAAGAGAATTTTAGATGAAAGATATGGAGAGGGTGGGTGGGATAAAGGACCTACATCAGATTATAATCAAATAAAAAAATCAATTGACAGAGGAGGAAATAGTGCATGGAATTCAGTAAACAAGTAAAACAAAAAATTTACATGCTATATTTTGATGATAATAAAAACTTTAGAGCATTAATAGGATTTTTTTCAAATAAGGAAAAAGCTAAAGAAATTATAGAAAAGAGAAAATTACAAGAAGGATTTAAAGATTTCCCTGAAGGATTTAAAATAAAAACAATGATTATTGGGAAAAATTATTATACAAAAGGGTTTAAATCAAAATGTTTAAAATGAATAATTAAAAAATAAATTTATTAGTTTTATTCTAAACAGTACTTGTTAAGTGTAAAAAGAGAAGATTGATAATTTAGAAAGCAGGAAAAAATGGAAATTTGGATTTTGTCACATGAATATGATTATGGAGACGTATATGATAAATATAAGTGGAATGAGGAAAGCAGGTTTTTAGGTGCATATTGTACTAAAAAAGAAGCACTGAAAGCATTGTTAAAATACCAGAAAATAAGAGGATTTTCTTCTCATCTGGATGGATTTTGGATAGTAAAACATAAAGTTGATAAAAATTTAGGATGGGAAGATGGTTATGTTACACATTATAAAGATAATTACATAAAAATTAATAACTCAAAAAATAAAAAATTATATATGCTTTCACACTTTTATTACGTTGATACAGAGAAAATAAAGGAAAAACACCGTATTCTCTCAATATGTTTGTCAAAATTAGAAGCTAAGAATAAAATAAAAGAATACAAAAAAATAGAAGGTTTTTCTTCACATATTTCTAATTTTTATATAGAAGAATATATTTTGGATGAAGTAGAAAAATAGGCATAGGTACAATAATTTAAAGTGTTGGATTGTTCATAAAAAATTTTAAATAATCATTTTGTTATAAAAGACAGCGATTATTTTTCTTTCGTTTTTATACATTCTAAATAATTAATGTAATAAATTTTGAAAATTCAGTAACTATTGATACGACAAAGCCAATAAAGTTAAGAAAAGGTTACGAGTATTTAGAATTAAATATTGAAAAGAGAAAAAAAGGCTATGATACGACAGCAGCTGGCACGATAAAGCCACTTCGCTTGGAGAGATATCTTCAGACGGGACAACTTACATCAAGGCTAATGAATATACTACAACTGGTGGAGCTCTGTCAACTAAGAATATGATCTGGGATGTCAATAACCTGAATGCAAATGCCTTGAAATTAAGCGGGGAAGACAGAAACGGAGTAGACAGCGACAACTACGGAAGATATAGCCAGACAACTCACCTGGGAGCTGGAATAGTTGTAGACACGACATCAGGAAGAATTGGGAATATGAACCTAGTAGGCTCAACTTTTGCAGGCGGAGATACTAATGGACTTGCAGTCAGCGGAAATGTAAATGTTGAATCAGTAGTGAACAGCTATGAAAATGAATCAAAGAGAACGAATAAAGGGTTCCTATCTTCAGACAGCCGTTATGTAAATGCTCACTAGGAAGAAAACGTTGCAAGCAACTTACAGCTTGGAAAGAATGCTGTAATTACAGGAAATGTTGAAGGGATAGGAAGTAACATTGTTCTTGGGGAAAACACCTTTGTAGGCGGAAAAGTTACAACGGACTCAAGAGAATTGCACAACAGCTACTATGAAAAGAACAGGAGCAAAGGATTTACTGGCGGAATAAGCCACGGTGGTGATGTTGAAGGGATAGGAAGTAACATTGTTCTTGGGGAAAACACCTTTGTAGGCGGAAAAGTTACAACGGACTCAAGAGAATTGCACAACAGCTACTACGAAAAGAACAGGAGCAAAGGATTTACTGGCGGAATAAGTCACGGCACAATTTCAGCTGGATATGGAAAATCACAGAACACATACGATGAAAAGAGTACAAAAAATGCAAAATCCAATCTGCAAGTTGGAAATGGCTCAGTCTTAAACAGGGGTGCAGAAATTACAGCCACAAACTTTGAATATGGAAATATCCAGATCAATAACGGCGATGTAAAATATGGTGCAAGAATTGATACAAGGGATGTGCATACTTCAAGCAAGAGCAGCGGATTTACAATATCAGCAGGAATAAACAGCCCAGCATTGGACAGGGCAAAACAGGTTGGCCAAGCTGTAAGTCAGATTAAGAATGGCGATACGGCAGGCGGAGCTATGGAAGCGATAAATGCCGCAACTGGTACAATTAAGGGGCTTGCAGATAATCAAGGGACAAGACAGACAAACTATGTAAATGGAAGCGTCGGTGCAAAAGGTGCAAGGGATGCCATGGCAAACAGCAACTTCTACGCCAACATCGGAGTAAACGCCGGATTTACACGTTCAAGAAGCAACACAAGTTCCCATACTGAAGGTGCGGCCGTAACAACATTAAAGCCAATGGATGAAAATTCAAGCATTACCTACAATAATGTAAACAACATAACGTATCAGGGAACACAGGCTCAGGGCGGAACATTCATCTACAACAACGTTGCAAATATTCAGAAGGAAGCTGTGGAACTTCACAACAGCTACAGCTCAAGCAGTTCGAGCAGAGGAATAAATGCAGGAGCTACAATAGGCTATGGACACAAATTGCAGACTACTGGAAATGGCGGAAGCATTTCAGCTAGTCAAAGTAACCAGAATACAGTTGAAACTGTCTATGCAAACGGAAACTTCAAGAATGTAAATGAAGTTCACAACAATACAGGCTCAATGGTATTGAACGGCTTTAATCAGGAAGGTGGAAAATTAACTGGAAACATTGGAAAAGTGGAAGTTATTTCAAGACAGAACACAAGTACAACGACTGGAAACTCAAGCGGAATAAGTCTTGGAATAAGTGCAAATGGAATGCCAAGCTCTGTAAATATAAATAGAAGCAGAACAAATGGAGATAGAGCATTCGTAGACAACCAAAGCACATTCATTGTCGGAGAAGGAAGCAGTCTTCACGTTGGAACGCTTGAAAATATAGGAGCTGTAGTTGGCAAGGAAGGAAACTCCACATTCAAGATTGATAGCTATGTTGGAAAAGATATTCAGAATCACGACACGATGAAGACAACAGGCGGATCACTTGGAATTTCAACAGGGAAACCGAGAATTACAAATGTTGGATTTAATCAGGACAGCAGGGACAAGCAGGGTATTACAAGAAACACAGTAGTCGGAGATGTTGAGGTAGGAGAATCTTCAGGAGATGAGATAAACAGGGACTTAAGAAAGGCAAATGAAGTTACGAAAGATGAACAACATTCGGCTAATATCAATGTTGAGAGCCAGACTATTGAAGCAATAACAAATCCGATGGAATATAGAAAAAAAATAGAGATTTTAATTTCTGAAATAAAAGAAAATTTTAATTTTAATAACAATACTAAATTTACAGTAGTTCAATTACCAGATCCAAATTATTCAGAACAGTTATCTGATGAAATTATTAGTTATGATGGAGAAAATAAATTTCTGTATGGAAATTATAGTGATGGTAGAAGTGTTTATGGGGAAGATGTATCAAGTATTATTCATAAAGTTGAAGATATAAAGAATGGTAAAATTTCAGAAAATGATGTATTTGTTATCATTAAAGGCAAAAAATATTTTATTTATCTTGATGACGCACACTATGATATTTTAAATGAAGTAAGTAAATATTCAAGTAGAAAAGACAATAATTTTGAATATGGTGGAATAATTTATAAAGTCACGGATGGAACTAAGACAGGGTATATGTATACTCCTGCAAATAGAGATAAGGGAGATTCTGTAAATTTAGGACTAGCAGAAAAATTTTATATTAATCCTCTAAAAAAATCTTTAGATAAACAAGTTAAACTAGAAATTGTTGCAGGTTATCATAGTCATGGTGCCTCTTATGATTTATATTTTGATAAAAATATACCAGGATATAACGTTACTACAGGGGATGGTAAGAAGATATCGTCTGGTAGTAAAAAATCAGCAAATTATTTTTCTTTAATTCCTCTACCACATATTCCTGATGAGACTAATGAATATTTATTGAGAAACAATGTTACTTCGGATACATTATATACATATTATCATAATCGAGAATTATCAGTAGTTACTCCTAGAAAAATTGGAATAAACGACACGGATATTATAAAACCTAGTATTTGGATATTTACTCCTGTAGATGTTATAAGACATAGAGGAACTTTAAAATATCTTGGTGTTTCAGATGATTATAGAAATCCATTAAATAAAAATAGGTTTTCAACTGAAAGTGGATCAGAAGCTGTACCAAATATTATATTTAATAATCAGTTTCATGATTTGAATATAATCAAAAGTTGGAATGAAGAATTGGAAGAAAAAATAAGAGGTGATTAAGTTGAAAAAGAATATTTTTATTTTAATATTCGCTATTAGCAGCTTCACTTACCCTAAAAATTTGGGTTACATTATTAAAAATAATACTATATTTTATAGAGAAGAAATTGAAGGCTCTAAAAAAGAATACGAATTACCATTTATTAATAAGGAAAGTTTTGAAATAATTGATGATACTTATGCTAAAGATAGTCTAAGTGCTTTTTATAAAGGAAAGAGAATAGATTTTTCTGATCCAAAGACATTTAAGGTGTTATCACAAAATATAGCTAAAGATAAATATAGAATTTTTTATAATGGTGAGATTTTAAGTAATAATTTGAACACAAAGGATATAGAATTAGTCAATAAATATTATATAAAGGATAACTACTATTATTATGGAATTAATGAATATAAAAGTAAAGATTATTCGGTTTATGGAAAAAATTTTACTAATAAAAATTTAGCAAAAATAACAAATAGAATAAAGATAAATTCAGATATGAAAATACAAGATGAATATTTAATTTCAAAAGAAAATATTTATTATTTAGGTAAAAAAATAGATAATATTGACTTGAATACTTTTCAAAATTTAAAATATGGAATATCAAAAGATAAAGATAATATTTACTTTAATGGAATTAATATAAAATTTTTAAATGGAATTGAACTAAAAGACAAAGATTTAAAAAATGTTGGCGAAAACTATTTTAGAAATAAAAATAATATTTATATTGTTACTGATTCTGATATAGATAATGAATTTTGGATTTATAAACTTAATTTAAGTTCTGATTTATTAGATTTTAAGGTAATTTCAAAAGATTATTTTATAAATAATGGAATAGGTTATTATAAAACTAATCAAATTGGAAAAATTGATAAGGAAACTTTTAAAATAATCAGAGATAAGTATTCAAAAGATAAAAATAATATCTATTTTGAAAATAAAATTATAAAAAATGTTGATAAAAATACATTTGAAATTTTAGGCTATGATTATTCAAAAGATAGAAATAATGTTTACTACCGTGATAAAATTTATTTAAATTTTATTCCTAAAAAAATTCAAGTAATTGATAAAATATTTTTAGTTACAGATGATAAAGTATATTTTAAATCTGACAAGAAGTCAGAAATAGAAAAAGATTTTTTTAAAATAATAGATGATAATTTTATTGCAATAAATGATGAAATCTACTATTTTATATTTGATGGTGGACTTCACAGTTTTAAAGTAGAAAACTCAAAAAAATTTAGGAATATAGGTTTTAATTATTATTCTGATGATAGTAATATTTATTATTATGATAAAAAAATAAAAAAAATAGATAAAAATTCAATTAGAATAATTAATAAAAATTATATTAGTGATAAGAATAATATTTTTTATAAAGGCAAAATATTAGAAAATATTGACAGGAGTACATTCGAAATTATGGATGAAGTTAATTCAAGGGATATAAATGGAAATTACATTGATAGATGTTATAATATTTTCAATGAATATTGCAATGAAAAATATACTCCCGAAATATATTAACATTATAATTATACATAAATATGAAAATCGACTCACGAGAACTTCGTAACAGCTATAGTTCAAGCAGAGGAATAAATGCAGGGGCTACAATTGGCTATGGACATAAGTTGCAGACTACTGGAAATGGCGGAAGCATTTCAGCTAGCCAAAGCAACCAGAATACAGTTGAAACTGTCTATGCAAACGGTAACTTTAAAAACGTAAATGAAGTCCACAACAACACAGGCTCAATGGTATTAAACGGCTTTAACCAGGAAGGCGGAAAAGTGGAAGTTATTTCAAGACAGAACACAAGCCCAACAACTGGAAGCTCAAGCGGAATGAGCCTTGGAATAAGTGCAAACGGAGTGCCAAGCTCTGTAAACATAAACGGAAGCAGAACAAACGGCTCAAGAGCATTTGTAGACAATCAAAGCACATTCATTATCGGAGAAGGAAGTAATCTTCACGTAGAAACGCTTGAGAATACTGGAGCTGTAATTGGAAAGGAAGGAAACTCCACATTCAAGATTGACAATTACGTTGGAAAAGACATACAGAATCACGACACAATGAAGACAACAGGCGGATCACTTGGAATTTCAACAGGGAAACCGAGAATTACAAACGTTGGATTTAATCAGGACAGCAGGGACAAGCAAGGTATCACAAGAAATACAGTAGTCGGAGATGTTGAGATAGCAGGAGCTGAGGGAAGCCCAATAAACAGGGATTTAGCAAAAGCCAATGAAGTAACGAGGGACACTCACAGCAGCACTAATATCAATGTAGAGAGCCAGACTATTGAGTATGCTACTAATCCAGCTAAATTGAAAGAGGATATTGGGAAAGCCAAAAAAGAGATAGCAGATGTGAAAAAAGCCATCAAGGAGTCAATCAACGACAGAGGAGATGACAACAGAAACTTCTTTGGACAGCTTAGAGAGGTAAGACTTAGTGAAACTGTAAACAACATAGCAGGTAAAAGACTTAATGAAGCTGACAAGTCAGAAGATGTAGTTTCAGCCTGGAAAGATGCCTACAAGGATTTAGGATACAACCTTGACGTAAAATATACAACTGGCGAAGATACTCCTGAGATGAAAAACAAGGCAGGAACAGCATACGTTTCAAAAGATGGAGTACATACAATAATAATCAACATAAATGCAAAAGAGAACTCAACAAAGGCAGGATTAATCGGAACACTTGCAGAAGAGGCAAGCCATATTGTAAATGGAGTGGCAGGAAGACAGATAGCGACTGGAACTG
>NZ_AXVL01000057.1 GCF_000482505.1 Leptotrichia trevisanii DSM 22070 | reverse complement strand
CTGAGCAGCAAAAAATAATAGTAATTATGAAACAAGAATTGAAGGAGTGAAAAATGTTTAATAACGCTGTAAAAATTTTAATGGGAATATCAATGATTTCTTTTCTATCTTTTTCTAAAGGGGAAATTAGTTTTCAGAAACAATTAATAACTGAAAACAGTAAAAAAATAGAAATAATTGAAAATAATGAGAAAGATAATGCAATTAAAAATAGTAGAGATAGAGAAGAAAAAATAAGATATAAAATTGTAGAGTTTGCAAAAACTCAGATTGGAAAACCTTATGTATATGGTGCAACTGGAAATAACAGTTTTGACTGTTCCAGCTTTGTGCAGTATGTGTTTAAAAAAACATTGGGAATTACAATTCCACGTGTTTCGGCAGAGCAGTCAATATTTAAACCAAAATTACATAACAATATCAAGAAGGGGGACTTGCTGTTTTTTGAAACTTTGGAAAAAGGCAGAATTTCACACGTGGGAATGTATATTGGGAATAGACAGTTTATACACGCCAGTTCAAAAAGTAAAAGAGTAACTGTATCTCAATTTGCTGGATTTTATCAAGAGAAATTTAGATGGGCAGTGTCGATTATATAATATACTCGAACCCATTTAAAATTGAATTGCTAAAAATTATATAAACTTAGGGTTTGAGTAAAATAGTCATAACTTTTGAGTTCGGTTTTAAAGCAGTTTTACTATATGTAGGAGGAGATAGTATGGAAAGTAAAGTGATTCAACAATTTTTAGGAGAAATTGATGGTGTAAAATTTGACAAAGAAAATGTATATTATTCATCAGAACATATTTTATCTAAAATAGAGGAAAAATTTGGAAGTGTGTACAACAAAGAATTTGTAGAAGAATTGAGAGATACAATTAATACTTTAAATTTAAAATACGATGAGTTCAGTTTTGACACTTTGGAAAATGATTTTAGCAATTGCATAGATGAAGCTAATGAATTTAAAAATATAAAATTTACATATTATGGAGATGATTGGAAAATTGAAATGTTAAATGAAGGTATAGAAAATAACGAGTATTTAAAAACTTCTGAAAAGGAAAAAAACAGAAACGAAAATCAGAGGCAAAGTTTTTCTAAAAGTTTTTGGAATACTGATAACAAAGATTTAGAGAGATAAAAGATGTGGGGGAAAAAATGAAAAAATTAATAATAGCTGAAAAGCCGAGCCTTGCACGTAATATTGCAGGTGCATTAAATGTTGGAATTAATAAAGAAGGGTATATGGAAAATGAAAAATACATTGTCTCTTGGGCTTTTGGACATTTGTTTGAATTAAGGGACGTTGATGGATATATTGGAGAGAAGAAGAGATGGAGTGAAGTTAACCTGCCATTTTTCCCTGAAAAGTTTGAATTTGATTTAAAAAATGATTTAGGGATAAAGAAGCAGTATAAAATATTGAAAAACCTTATTAATAGCAAGGAAATTGACGAGATAGTAAATGCAGGGGATTCAGACAGGGAAGGGCAGATTATAGTGGATATTATTATTAATGCTGTAAAAACCGATAAAAAGATAAAAAGGTTATGGCTTCCTGAACAAACTGAAGAAACTATAAGGAAAGCTATAAATAATCTTGAGGATAATTTTAAGTATAGGAATTTGCATAACGAAGGGCTTGCAAGGACATATATGGACTGGCTCTTGGGAATTAATCTTACTAGATATATTTCATTAAAGGCAAATACACTTTTTCCAGTCGGACGTGTACTCATTCCAGTTATAAAATATATTTACGATAAAGATTTAGCAATTAAAAATTTTGTTCCTGAAAAATATTTCACTATTGAAAACGAAACTATGTGTAATGGAGCTTTGTTAAAACTTGTCTGTGATAAAAAATATAACCTTTTAGAACTTGAAAAAGGCAAAAGATATTCAAATGAGTTAAATAAATATAAAGGAATCGTAAAGGATATAACTGAAAAGGAAATTATTCTTAATCCTCCAAAACTTTTTTCACTTTCAAAATTACAAAGTAAATTATCAAAGGAAAAGAAAATGAGTTTTGCAAAATCGCTTGAAATTATACAGAAACTCTATGAAAAAGGGTATATTACATATCCTAGAACAAATACAGAGTATCTTGCTGAAGAGGAGAAAGAAAAAGTAAAAGAGCTTATAAACCTGTATTATGGTTATAAATTGGAATTTAAGGACAATAAAAAAATATTTGACAGTAGCAAGATTGAGAGCCACAGTGCAATAATACCGACTTTAAAAATTCTTGATATGAATAGTTTGGATTTGGAAGAAAAGATAATTTTTGAAACAATAAGAAATAGATTTATTTCTAATTTTTTAAAGGAGAAAACGATAATTAATCAAACAGAAGTAAAAATTGCTGTGGGAAATGAAATATTTAATTTAAAAGGAAAATCAGTAAAGCAGGAAGGATTTTTAAAATATGAAAATCAGAAGATAGATAATAAGTTGCCATATTTTGAAATTAATCAGAAAATTGATGTTGATTTTAAAGTTGTTGATAAATTAACCGTTCCTCCTAAAAAAGTTACTGAGGAAAATTTGAGCAACTATTTAAAAAATCCTTTTAGAAAAGAAAAACATCAGGAAGATGAGGGCGATACACAAGAGTATAGGGAAATAATGAAAGGTGTAGAGATTGGTACAGAAGCAACAAGAACTGGAATAATTGAGAATGCTAAAAAATATGGCTATATTATTCAGGAAAAGCAAAATTTTAGTATAACTGAAAAGGGAATAAAGTTAATTGAACTGCTAGATTTACTTCATATTAATCTTTATACAGAAAAAACTGTTGAATTTTCTATGCTTCAGAAAGATATTTATAATAATAGAAAAAATATAAACGATATTATTGAGAAAACTAAAAGTGAATTACAAAATATAATAAATCAAGATATAAGAGTTGAAAAATTTGAAAAGGAAAGGGAAGTTATTGGAAAATGTCCTAAATGTAACAGTAATATTTATGAGAACAGTAAAAGCTACTATTGTGGCAATTATAAAAATGGATGTAAGACATATCTTTGGAAAGAAGCAAGTTATTTTGGACAAAAAATAAAGGTAAGTAAGGATAATGCGAAAAAATTATTAAATGGAGAACAGGTTGTGTTTAAGATAAAAAGTAAAAGTGGAAAGGAATATAACGCACATTTTGGAATTGAAATAAATGGGGATTATTTGAACTTGCAAAGGAAGGATTTTATAAAAATAGAAAAATGATAATTAAAATTTTATATTAGGGGGAAGAAATGGGATATAAAATTCAAAATGTATTGGAAGATGCACACAAAAAAGTAAATGAAAATTTTAGTGAATATATTAACTATCTTCACGTTATGGGAAACAACTATAAATATTCTGCAATGGAACAGTTAAATATATTTTTTATTCGTCCTGAAGCTGTTGCCTGTGCAGAATATGACTTTTGGAAAGAAAATTTTAACAGGGTTGTGGAAAGAAATCAGAAGGGGATACCAGTATATAATATAAAGAATGGTAAAAAGAATGTAAGATATATTTTTGATGTTACACAGACAGTGTCCTTAGATAAAGGTAACGATGAAAAACCTAAACTATGGGAATTTAATAATAGAACTCATAAAGATGTTTTTGAAAGGATGACTGGAAAGTCAGATTTTGAAGAAGCACAAATGGAACTTATAAATCAGACAATGCTTGAAAATAGTAAATTAGACACTTTTAACTATAAAGATACAGAAGTTCTTGAAAGTTTTATAAAAAAATCTGTTCTGATTGTACTTGATCAAAGAATGGGAATTAAGAAAAAGAATATATTTAATGAAAAGGAAAAGGAAATTTATTCCTTATTCTCAGATTTTAGAACTATGGAACTAATATCATCAGAAATATCCAATGTGGCAAAAAAAGTTCTAATTAAAGTAAGCAAGGAAATTCAGAAAATAAATGATGAGAAAACTTTGGAAGAAAATAGTAAAATTGGGTATGATATAGAAAACGAAAAAAATGAGGAGGAATTGGAATATGCTGAAAAAGATGATAAATGGGAAAGAATATCTGATAGAGAACGGGATATACACCCCAATAGCGAAGGAAACATCTTACGAGCAGGCGGGAGGAACTTACAAAATGGTATTGATGGACAAGAAATTTCAAGTGTTGATTCCGAATCTGGAAGAAGAGGAAATAGACTTGAGCAGGCTCAACTCTTGGGGACGAGCGAGAATGAAATATCTGGAAGAAGAAAAATCGGAATTTTTGAAAAATCTTCTAATGATGGGAGAAGTTATGAAACATCTGCTTTCAGTTCAGAAGGAAGTGGAGGAATTTTGGGAAATAGAAAAACCCAAAATGATGAAAGCTATGGGATTAACCGAAGAATTAAAAGAAAAAGATCAAATGGAATGGGTAGGACTTATGAACAGCCTACTCTCTTCTCTCAGAGAAATAACTTACAATCAGATAATTTACAAGTAAAAAATAACGATATAATTACACAGAAAAACATTGACGATGTACTAAAGTCGTATAATAAAGCAGAAGCCATTTATAATTTTTTTCAAGATAACAGTTCAAAGGAAGATAGAATAAACTATTTGAAACAAGAATATGGAATAGGTGGATTTTCAATACCTGAACGTGGAGATTTTATTGATGATGCATTTTATACTTCTCAAAATATGAAATTATATAAAAATCATTTTAGTGATAATGAAGTCAAGATAGTTTTGTCTTGGGATAAAATAGAAAAAAGAATACAGGAACTTATAAACGAAAACCAATATTTTATTCCTGAAAAGGAAAAAGAAAATGTTATTGAGAATGATGAGATAATATATCCCTATATAAATGAAAGAAATATCGAAAATGACATTTCTAAAAACTTTAAAATTACTGAAGAAATACAAGCTGAAAAATTGCTACCATCAGAACGTTTAAATAATAATATTGAAGCCATAAAAGTTTTAAAGAATTTGAATGAGAGGGAAGCAACAGATGATGAAAAAATAATACTTTCCAAATATGTTGGATGGGGCGGACTGGCTGATGTATTTGATGAAAATAAAGGTGGACAATGGGAAGAAGCAAGAAATTTTTTAAAGGAAAATTTGACACAGGAAGAATACAGTAATGCCAAAACGAGCACATTAACAGCCTTTTATACTCCTAAAATAGTGATAGATTCCATTTATCAAGGAATACAGCAACTTGGATTTGAAGGCGGGAATATATTGGAGCCGAGTTGTGGTGTTGGAAACTTTATAGGTAATTTGCCTGATGAACTTGAAAAGTCAAAAATATACGGCGTAGAGCTGGACAGCATTAGTGGAAACATTGCTAAAAAACTTTATCCTGAAAGCAATATTCAAGTGAAAGGATTTGAAAAGGCAGAGTTTTCCAACAATTCATTTGATGTTGTAATTGGGAACGTTCCATTTGGGGATTTTAAGGTAATGGACAGGGAATATGATAAACAGAATTTTATGATACACGATTATTTTATTGCAAAATCATTGGATAAGGTAAAAAAAGGTGGAATAATAGCCTTTATAACTTCATCTGGAACACTTGATAAAAAAGATGACAGTGTAAGAAAATACATTGGAGAAAGAGCAGAGCTGCTAGGAGCAATAAGACTTTCGAATGATACATTCAAAGGCATTGCAGGAACAGAAGTAACATCAGATATTGTATTTTTGAAGAAAAGGGAGAATATAAATAAAGAAGAACAGGATTGGTATAAGGTTAAGTCTGATTCTGAAGGATTTATATATAATGAATATTTTGTAAATAATCCTGATATGATTTTAGGGAAAATGAAAGAAGTTAGCGGACGTTTTGGAAAAACATTAACCTGCATACCAAAAGAAAATGTCAATTTGAAGGATGAACTGCAAAGAGCAGCTAGAAATATAAAAGGAAGTTATGAAAAAACTCAAATTGAAGAAAAAGAAACAGTAATTACAGTTACAGATGAAGATTCTAAAATAAGAAATTTTTCATTTGTTAAAAAAGATAATGATATTTATTTTAAAGAAAATAATGAAATGATATTGCAAAATTTATCAGACAGAGATAAGGATAAAATAGCAAAATATATAGAACTGACGTCTTCATTAAGGAAAGTTATTCAGATTCAAAAAGATAATGAAACGGATGATGAATTAAAAATTGAACAGGAAAAACTAAATAGAATATATGATGGATTTGTTAATAAATATGGATATTTAAATTCAAGAGCAAACTTGCGACTATTTAATGAAGATTCCAATTATTCCTTATTATCCTCAATAGAAATATTTGATGAACATGGAAACTTTAAGAAAAAAGGTGATATTTTTTCAAAAAGAACCATAAAGCAGTCAAAAATTATAGATAAGGTAGATACTCCACAGGAAGCATTAATTCTTTCGGTATCCCAAAAGGCAAAAGTAGATTTTGAATATATGGAAAATCTTACTGGAATGAAAAAAGATGAGCTGATTAAAAGCTTAAAAGGGGAAATATTTCTTAATATAAATCAAGATTTTCAACAAGAATTTCAGTATGTAACGCAGGATGAATATTTAAGTGGGAATATAAGGGAAAAAATAAAATATATTGATGAATTTAATTCTCTTCCTAATGAAGAAAAGAACGGAATAAGTACTGAAATATTAAATTTTCAAAAAGAAAAGCTTCAGGAAGTAATGCCTAAGCCACTTGAAGCAAGTGAAATAAATGTCCGAATTGGAGCTACTTGGGTTCCTAAAAAATATGTAAAGGATTTTATTCTGGAAACCTTAAAGACACCGGCATATAAGAGTTCATACATTAAAGTACATTATTCTGAATACACTTCTGAATGGAGAATAGAAAACAAGAATATGGACAATGATAATTCGCTCGCTGTTATGACTTTTGGAACTGAAAGAGCAAACGCATATAAACTTATAGAAGATGCACTGAACTTGAGAGATACAAAAATTTTTGATTATGAAACAGACTCAGAAGGTAAAAGAATAGCGATTTTAAATAAAAAGGAAACAATGCTGGCAGGACAAAAACAGGACATTATTAAGCAGGCTTTTAAGGATTGGATTTTTAGGGATTTGGAAAGAAGAAATGAGCTGACTGAAATATATAACGAAAAATTTAATTCAATCCGTTTAAGAGAATATGATGGAAGCCATCTTACCTTTAATGGTATAAATCCTGAAATAAAATTAAGGCCGCACCAATTAAATGCAGTTGCAAGAACGCTATATGGCGGAAATACATTGCTTGCACATGTCGTAGGAGCAGGAAAAACCTTTGAAATGGTTGCTTCCGCAATGGAATCTAAAAGGCTTGGACTTGCAACAAAGTCAATGTTTGTAGTTCCTAATCATTTGACTGAACAGCTGGGAAGAGAATTTCTGGAACTTTATCAGGGAGCGAATATTTTAGTTGCAACTAAAAAGGATTTTGAACCAAAAAACAGAAAAAGATTTATTGGAAGAATTGCAACTGGAGAATATGACGCTGTAATAATAGGACATTCGCAGTTTGAAAAAATACCAATGAGCAAGGATTATCAGCAAAAACACATACAAAGTGAAATTGATGAGATTATAAAAAATATTCAGCAATTAAAGCAGGAAAATAATCAGAATTTTACTGTAAAACAACTTGAAGGAACGAAAAAGAAACTGGAAGTAAGGCTAAAAAAATTAAACGATGATTTTAAAAAGGATAATGTTGTTACATTTGAAGAACTGGGAGTTGACAAGCTATATGTAGATGAGGCACATTCATTTAAGAACTTATTTTTATACACTAAAATGCGAAATGTAGCAGGAATAGGACAGACTGAAGCATTAAAGTCATCGGATATGTTTATGAAATGCAGGTATATGGATGAAATAACAGGCGGAAAAGGAGTTGTATTTGCAACAGGAACTCCAGTTTCCAACACTATGTCTGAACTTTATACAATGCAAAGATATTTACAGTATGACGAACTTAAAAAACAAGGGCATCAAAATTTTGATTCGTGGGCAAGCACATTTGGAGAAACAGTTACAGCTATCGAGTTATCTCCCGAAGGAAATGGCTACAGAACTAAAACAAGGTTTGCGAAATTCTATAATCTTCCTGAACTTATGAACAATGTTAAACAGTTTGCAGATATACAGACTGCCGATATGTTAAATTTACCAACACCTGAAGTGGAATATAAAAAAGTATTGACGAAACCAACAGAGGAACAGAAATTAATATTAGAAAGCCTTTCAGAAAGGGCGGAAGAAGTAAGAAACAGAAATGTTGAGCCAACAGAGGATAATATGTTAAAAATTACAAATGACGGTAAAAAACTTGCACTTGATCAAAGACTTGTAAATGAAATGCTTCCAGATGATGAGAATAGCAAAGTAAATGCCTGTGTGGAAAATATTTACAATATATGGAAAGAAAGTATTGAAAACAAATCAGCACAGCTTGTATTTTCTGATATGTCTACTCCTAAAAATGACGAGAGTTTCAATATTTATGATGATTTAAAAGAAAAATTGATTAACAAAGGTATTCCTGAAGAGGAAATAGCATTTATTCATAATGCAAATTCCGAAAAGCAGAAGGATGAACTTTTTGCAAAAGTAAGAACAGGAGATGTAAGAATATTGCTAGGTTCAACACAAAAAATGGGGGCAGGTACAAATGTTCAGACAAAATTAATTGCACTTCACGACTTGGATGTGCCATGGCGGCCCTCAGATTTGGAACAGCGGGCTGGAAGAATAGTCAGACAAGGGAACGAAAATAAAAAAGTTGAAATTTATAGATATGTAACAGAAAATACATTTGATGCCTACTTGTGGGTGCGACA
>NZ_AXVL01000056.1 GCF_000482505.1 Leptotrichia trevisanii DSM 22070 | reverse complement strand
GGAAGAATAGTCAGACAAGGGAACGAAAATAAAAAAGTTGAAATTTATAGATATGTAACAGAAAATACATTTGATGCCTACTTGTGGGTGCGACATGAAGTCGCTTAATTTAACTGTTTGGCAATAAGACCAAACCAACTATTCCGTTAGTTGAGCCAAGTATTGACTGCACTTATGTGTGGTAAGCCGATACTAAAGTAACCCTACTTGAGGTTGAACCGTGAGGGAATGCCGAAACTGCTAGCAACAAGGCGGTTAGGGAGCAAGGCTTGATAATATGGCTAACATATGTGAACTGCTGATAAATGTCGTTAAGGTGAGCTAAAGTTGCTGATAAGCCTGAACCAAAATGGTGCGTAGTCGGATAATCCTTTCCACAATAGGATTACACGGACAAAATGACTACCGGCAAAGAGGTGGAGCCTAAGTTATCAATGTTAATTAAGTGGAACATGGTAAGCCTGTATTATTGCTAAAAAGCAAGGCAAATCGTAAGAACTGCTGATAATAATGCAGGTAGAGGAAAATGGAAAAAGCAAATGCCGTCTTGTAATGAGACGGATAGAGGTAATCTGCCTTAACTCGAAAGAGTGCAGACTTCCATTAGGTTTTTAATCACAAGAGAACTTGTAGAATTTTTGAAAGGAGAAAGCAAATGAACAGTAAAATGTGTGCTGCTGCTAACAGAGCTGAGGACTGGGAAAGTATAGATTTTTTAGAAGCCGAAAGCTATGTTAAAAAACTACAAATGCGTATTGTGAAAGCGTGGAAAATGAGTAAATATGGAAAAGTAAAATCTTTACAGCATTTACTCACAACTTCATTTTATGCAAAAGCCTTAGCAGTAAAAAGAATAACTGAAAATAAAGGCAAGAAAACAAGTGGTATTGACGGTGAATTATGGCTAACATCACGAACAAAGTATAACGCCATAGGAAAGTTAAAACTTAGAGGATACAAACCACAACCTTTAAAAAGAGTGTATATACCAAAGAAAAATGGTAAGAAAAGACCTCTAAGCATTCCTACAATGAAAGATAGAGCAATGCAGACACTATATAAATTTGCACTTGAACCTATCCGCAGAAACAACAGCGGATTTAAATTCATATGGATTTAGAGCCAAAAGATGTACACAAGATGCTATTGAGCAATGTTTCACATCATTAAATAAAAAGAAATCTGCAAAGTGGGTGCTTGAAGGAGATATAAAAGGGTGCTTTGATAATATCAGCCACGAATGGATAATGAATAATATCCCAATTAATAAGAAAATATTAAAACTTTGGCTCGAATGTGGATATATAGAAAAACAGAAACTATTTCCAACAGAAACAGGAAGTCCACAGGGTTCGCCAATATCGCCAATAATTTCCAATATGGTATTAGACGGTTTAGAAAAAGCAATCAAAGATAAATACCATAAACGGACAGTGAATAAGAAGGCATATTTCCCAAAAGTTAATTTTGTTAGATATGCAGATGATTTCATTGTTACTGGAGAAAGTGCAGAATTGCTTGAAAATGGTGTTAAGCCAATCATTACAGAATTTTTATCCAAAAGAGGCTTGGAACTGTCTGAAGAAAAGACACTTATAACACATATAAATGATGGATTTGATTTTCTTGGAGTCAATATCAAGATGTATAAGGATAAGCTGCTTACCAAACCATCCAAAAAGAACTTCAAGGTTATTGTTGATAAAATTAGAAAAGTTATAAAGGAAAATCCATCAATGAAGCAAGAAATACTGATTAGAAAACTAAACCCAATTATAACAGGCTGGGTAAATTATCAGAAATACAATGTTTCATCAAAAGCCTTTGAAAAACTTGACTATGAAGTTTACAAATGCTTGTGGAAATGGTGTATTCGTAGACATCCGAAGAAAAGCAGAAAATGGATAGCTAAAAAATATTTTCACATTATTGGAAATAGAACTTGGACTTTTAGTGTAGCAACTGAAAGAAAAATAAAGAATGGAGAAAAATATTATCTCTGTTTAAAATATGCCACAGATACAGATATTAGAAGATTTACCAAGATACAAGCCAAAGCAAATCCATTTGATGAAGACTGGCAAGCATATTTTGATAAAAGAGAAGAAACCACGCTGGCTCTTTAATTAGAGTTTATAAAAACTTGAGCCGTGTGAGGGGAAACTCTCACGCACGGTTCTTAGAGGGGAAGGGAATAGCAATATTCCTGACCTACTCGACCAAACTATAGAAAATAAGCAAAAATTCATAAGCCAGATCATGACTTCAAAAACTCCAGTCAGAGTGGCAGAAGATGTTGACGAAAGTTCATTAAACTACGCTGAAATAAAGGCACTTGCAACAGGAAATCCGTTAATTAAGGAAAAAATGGATTTGGATATGGAAGTAAACAAGTTAAGAATGCTTGAAGCCAATTACAAGTCAAACCTATATCGTCTTGAGGATAAAATAACAAAAGAATATCCTGTAAAAATTAGTAAAATGGAAAAATATATTGAAAATGTGAAGGAGGATATTTCTAAAATCGAGCTAAAATCAAATAATGAGGATAAATTTACATCTATTGAAATTAATGGGACAAAAATTTATGATAAAAAAGAAGCTGGAGAAGAACTTTTAAAGGCTATAAAAAGCACTGGAATATCTGATGAGCCTCAAATTATTGGAAGTTATAGAGGATTTAAACTGTCTTCAAATTTTGACTTCTATGAGAAAAAATATAAATGTGTATTGGAAAACAAAGAAAAATATTATACTGATTTTGGGAAAGATTCAATTGGAAATATAACGAGAATGGATAATTTGTTAGATAAAATTCCTGAAAATCTGGAAAAAGAAAAGGTAAGACTTGAAAATTACAGGGAAGAATTTTCTAATGCAAAAGAAGAAGTTAATAAGCCTTTTGAAAAAGCAGATTTACTATTAGAAAAAATTGAAAGATTAAGTGAGGTTAATAAACTGATAGAGGAAGGAATGAAAGAGAAAGAAAATATTAAAGGGAAAGAGGATATTCAAGATTTGGATAATGATGATTTTGAGCGATAGAATCTATATAAATAATTATATAATTTTTAAATATTTTTATAAATAAAATTAGGATATTATGAGATTATAAAGTGATATTATAAAAATTAAAAAAACATATTTGAAAAAAAAGATATTTTTGAATTACAACTTGGCTGATTTATCCCTAATAAAAAATTAATTATTGACAAATATTTGAAAAAAAGATATATTAATGGTAATAGAATAAAAATAGATGTAATATTTAATAAAATTTTAGAGAGGAGTAGAATTAATAAATTATTTATTAATTCGCAATAAGATATCATGAGTGATAAAAATTTTATAAATCGAACAAATCGGACAATTTTGTTTGAAGAAATTAATCCAGAAAAAATGGATATTTTAACACTTATTAATGATTCTAAAAATATGGATTCATTAGACGATGAAAATATTATAGAAATTAATCGTCATTTATTAGTTAGTAGTTTTGATGAATTTTTGGAGAAATTTGATCCCAAAGTGTACAGTTATTTTGATGCTGAAAGTCAAAGTATTAGATATATTTTGAAAAAACCTGAAGGAATTTCAGAAGATTTAATAACAGAAATAAAGATTAATAATGGTAATACGTTTTTTAAAATGCTTAATACTTTAATAGAAGCTAGAAAATCACAAGGGAATCGTAGTGTAGATTTTAAATTTGAAAATATTTTAGAATTAATTTCTCCTCGAAAAGTTATTGAGGATATAAAGCAAACTAGAAAAGAAATTGCATATATTTATGGTAAATATGAGGAACTAGATGATGAAAACCCTAAAAAATTGGAGTATGGGGATAAATTAAACGAGAAATTTGAAGAAGCTTCACAAAATTATTCTAATGTTCTTGGAATGTTACCACTAGCAATTGAAGACATTAAAACACGACTTTTAATAGGACATGATGAAAATGATTCAAAATCTGAAAAAATTAAATTAGGAATGCTTAAAGTAGGAGAAAATGGAGAATTAGAAGTTATAGAATACAAACAAGAAGAAAATAAGTCATTAGCTTTGATTGAAGAAAAAAATACGACTGCATTAGTAGAAGCGTTTAAAGATGATTATGAAAATGTATCCGAAGAACCTAATCAGTATATTAGTGATTTGGTTATAAGAACATTTGTACCACTTGCAAAAAATATTGTTAATATAAACCCAGAGCAAGAAGTTGAGAATTATAATAATTATCTATCTTTTTATAAATCAGCACAGGAAGACTTTATAAAAATAGCTAAACCTTTAATTGAAAAATTACTTGGTGTAAAAATGTTTTTTGAACAATATGATACAAAAGTACCATTAATGCGTCCGACATTATTAGTTACAAATGTAAAATCTGAGATGATAAGTAAAGCAGGAAATAAGGAAAGATTAAAAGCATTTTTGAATACAGTAAATGCAAAAAATGATTTTGAAAATACAATTTGGTTTGGAATTTATCCAAATGTTGATTTAGATATTAAAAAAACAGAAAAAAAAGTACGTGAAAGATTTCGTGGAACAAAAAATGAAGAAAAAGTGGATAAAAATACTATTGAGGTATTAACAAATTTGATGACTATATTGGGAGAATATAAAATACAGGTATTCTTCAATTTTGAAGGGAATTCAGAAACTTCGTTTGATAATCTTGCAACAACAGGAGTAGATAAGTATATTGAAAGAACTCAAATTTTAGAAAATCAGAGTTACTCTGAGTATTTAATTCCAGTAATTCCAAATTTTACAATAATTCCAAAAGATAAATCAGGAGTGATTTTAGATTATAAAATGAAATTTGAGAATGAAAATGGAG
Source organism: Leptotrichia trevisanii DSM 22070 (assembly GCF_000482505.1). Lineage (NCBI taxonomy): Bacteria > Fusobacteriati > Fusobacteriota > Fusobacteriia > Fusobacteriales > Leptotrichiaceae > Leptotrichia > Leptotrichia trevisanii. Next base: position 4,065 of record NZ_AXVL01000056.1, on the reverse strand, counting down.
TTTCACTTTCAAAAGAACAAGAAGACTTATTAAAATTTTGGATAGAGGGAGTATATGTTGATGGTTCGTATGTTGCTGCTGGGATTATAGCAGCTTCTCAATGTCCTAATTTTTTGAGAGATAGATTTAATCAAGTTTCTCCAGTATATCCAGGAGTTAGGTTTGATATTGAAGCTGAAGATAATTCTTATAAAGTGCGAACTACTATGTCTAAAGAAATTTCAGGATTTACAAATTCAATAAAAGATAGAATTAATCAATTTAATTATGGATTTATTTTTTCATCTGACAATGCTCATTTGCAAAAAGAAAAAATTAGAAATATTGTAGTTTATAAGGCAAGAACATTATTAAGAAATTCTGAAGGTGGATACGAACCTTTATATAAAACTTTAACAACAACTTTCATAGAAAGAACTTTGCGATTTGTTACTACAGATTTTAAAGAAGATAAGATAAATATGTTCTTTAGTACAAATCCAGAAAGTCAAAAATCAATATGGGTAAAAGATCAAAAATTTGTAAATGGAATTATGCAAAAAGGAGACGACATCACTCATATTATCGATGAAGAAAATGGAATTTGTCAATTAAATATTACATTTGCAGGTAATGTCAAGAATTTGCAAGTTGAAATTAATAAGCAAAATTAACAACAATGATATATAAATAATTTATATATAAAATAACTATTTTTATAAATATAAATTCAATTATTGTAATTTTATGATGGATATTGAATTACTCTTTGTTCAATTTTAAATAATTTATATGTTAATAATAATGAAATTGGATTTATTGAATTTTAAATTTTTAGGATAGTTAAAAAATAAAAATTAGGAGGAATTTTATGGGATTTAGACTAATCGTAAAAGGGCAAAATGATGAGATTTTGTTGAACAAAGAAAGTATTTTGGATGTGAAATACATTTCTGAAACACCAGATGACTCGAATGCGAGAGCAACAGACTTGGGAGTTATTTTAGAAATTCGTGGAAAAATATTAGCCGCTTCAACTGGAGATGCAGAAGACGATACTAGAAAAGTCGCTCAATGGTCATTAGTTCCAGCGGAAGCAGCAGATGCTTATAGACAAGCAAGTCTTGAAATTATTTCAGCAGGACAAATGGTGAGAAAAATTGATATGACAAATGTTTTTGTCGTAGATTATATTGAAGAATATGGAAATCAAGCTGGAACTGGGACATTTTCATTGAAAATTAAACAGAAAAAAGAAAAAGTAAAAGAAGTTGCTATTGAAGGCGGATACCAAGCAACAGAAGAGGTTTAATTGGGAATTGGGGGTAGAACTTTTAAGTTCTATCCTTTTATTATTTATATAAAAAATAAATTTTGTGTTGTATAAAATTACTTTAAAATTGAACTTAAAAATTATGATTATTTTACTCAAATTGCAAAAATATTTAATTTTAATAGTTTGATGTTAAAAAAGTTAGAGTATAATTAATGATTCCTTCAAAGTTTTATTTAAAAAGCTAAGGCTTGAAGTATGATAAAAATTAGAGTAATAAAAATATATAGAATAAAGAAAAGTGAGGAAAAGAATATGTTTTTAAATAAATATCCAATATTTAAAAAAGGACATAATGTAGATAAAGAAGTATTTGAAATATTAAGAGATAACCCTCTTGAGATATTGAGTTTAACTTATTCAAAATATCAAGATGGGATTATTTCAGGATTTGAATTGACTACAAATATTGAAGAGAAAATTGTAATTGTAAATAAAGGTATTATAAAATGTAATGGCGAAATATATTGGATGGCTGAAGATTATAAATTTGATATGCCAATGGAAGAAGATAGATACACTTTAAAATTAAAATTGAATTCTAATATAAAACAAGAAAAATATTTTGTTAGAGAAGGCGAATTTATTTTGGAAAAAGGTTATGATAATGTTTCTGACGACGAAATAGAAATAACTAGATTTATAACAAGAGTTGGTGCGGAATTGAGAAATGATTACAATAATTTTACAGATTTGCGAAGAGATTTTAACTTGCTAGAAATAATAAATACTAAATATTCATCAAATCATATAAATGGTACATTGCATCCAACAATATTAAAATTATGGGGAATGGAAGCTGCAAAAAAAGAAGAACTGGACATTTATGATGTTAATTTTTATGTGAACTGCTTGCAAGGAGATGTTGAAAGAGAAGTAATAATTGCTTATATAAATAGAAAATTGGATTTAAGTAATATAGACTACACAAATGAAGAATTATACGAAAATCTTTTAAGGATATTACAAATACTAGGTAGAGAACGTAGAATAATAGAAAAGAAAAGAATTATTCCACAAAAAATAACAATTGAATAAATATATACAGGAGATTTGGTTTATTATGAACTATTATGAAATTTTAGATGTTTCAAGAGTAGCAACTTATGAAGAAATTAAGGCAAAATATAGAAAGTTGGCTTTAAAATACCATCCAGATAGAAATCCTGATAACAAGAAAGCGGAAGAAATGTTTAAAAAAATTTCTGAAGCATACGAAATATTAGGAGATAAGGAAAAAAGAAAAAAATATGATGAAAAAATAAATAATAATACAAAATATACAAAAGATAAAGAAAATGTAAGAAAAAATGAATACAATCATTCATCTGCTTCCTCAAGTTTTTCTTTTAATCCGAATGATATTAAAAATATGTTTGAAAATATGTTTAGTACTGATAATTTAGGAAAAAATAATAAAGATAAGGCAAGGGAGCATAAAGTTAATATGCAAAATAGTTTTGAAAACTTTTTTAATCCTAAAAAAAAGAAATAAAAAAGAAAGAGGATTTTATAAATGATGTGGAGATTGAGAAGTGCAGTTAATAGAATAAGAGGAATATTTAGGCAGCCAGTTGGACGGGGAAGTCTTTATCGAGTTGAAAGTTTAAGACGTTCTGCAGGTTCACTGGCAAATTCTGATTCAAAAGAAAAAAATAGTTTATCTGTTGATAAGGGAATAAAAATTTATGAAAAAAGGCAATTAGAAACAAGAGGTGGCAAAAAAAGTAATTTTTTCACATTAAGAAATACAGTTATTTTAATAGTTTTATTTTTAACATTTGTTTATATACATTTATCGGGCTATTCAGTAAAAAGTTTTTATGTATCAATATTTATTTATATTGTTTTAACATTGTATTTGTTGATTATTGAGAGATTTAGAGAAAAAGTTGAAATAGAAGAAGAAATAAAAGAAATCAAAACAGAAAGAGAACGTGAACACGGGGTATTTTTGGATAAAGTTAAAGAAATTGATCAACTTGAAAAAAATCAGCTAGAAGATATAATTTTAAAAAATTCAGAAGATTATGATATAAAAGTTTGGAAGGTAGGACGTGCGACATCGCTTTTAATAGGGAAGAGAACTCCTAGAAATAAAGTAGATATTGATATAAGTGAAGGAATCTATTCTAACCTCGTAAGTCGAACACACGGTGTTTTGAATAAGGTAAATGGAGTTTGGTATTATGAAGATTTAGGATCACAAAATGGAAGTGGAATTGAAAAAAAATCAGATAGACGTAAGGTAAAACTAAAAAGAAATACGCCAATAAAGGTTGAGTCAGGTGATATTATATATTTAGCGACAACTAAATTGTTGTTAAAGTAAACAATAATTATTTTTATATAATTTTATGAAAAAGAAAAAATGATAAAGTAAGGAAGGTGATAAAATGAAAGCGTTAATAATACTTTCTCCTATTAGTAAAAGAGAAGTTATTTTAAAAAAAGTTGATAAATATGTTGAAAATTTTAATGAGAATCCAGTAAATGAATGTAAAAAAAAGTATAATGAAATATCATCAACTGTAAGTGAAATAGTGTTATTACCAACATATGTAGATACAGTTGAATTTGTAAAAGATGAACTGGATATGAGTCCTTTATCAATGTTAAAGCCAAATATAAGGATAGGAGATGAAGGATATAAATATTTGAAATTTACAAACAGTACAAAAATAAAAATAGGTGGAAGAATTGTAAGTTTTAATTTGGATGAGGGTAAAAATAAGAAAAAAAGTCAAGAAGGA
>NZ_AXVL01000053.1 GCF_000482505.1 Leptotrichia trevisanii DSM 22070 | reverse complement strand
TCCCTGTTGTACTTTGCAGCCCCGTATCCATAATTAACATATGGAGAAACAACCGCAAATTTCTTAACTGGAATATTGTATGCAATCTCATTGCTGATTTCTATAGCCTTATCTCCCTGAATGGACTCCCTTGTATGATAGCCCCCGACACTTCCGACGCCGCCTATTGTCTGCCTTTCACTTCCATAAAGCACATCATTTGAATAGCTTCCATAAACATTTGCCCTGTAGACAAATTTATTCGTTATGGGCTTGTAGTAGCTAAGATTCATACTGTATTTATGAAACTGTGCTTTCGGGGTAGTTTCTATCTTCCCGCTATCCCTTTCAGCATTAAATATTTTAAGTCCCCTCTCATATCCGAAAGAGCTTCCAAAAATCCCTCCGAAAAGTGAAGTTGTAGCATTAAGGCTTAAAGTACCTATAGCAAGCTTCCTGTCAGACAGTGCCGACTTTTCAAGATAGCTCTGGTTATGCTTTCTTTTAATCCCTAAATCAAGACTGACCTTGCTTTTCTGATTCCTGAACAGTATTTTTTCCAGATCGGCAGACAACGTATGGCTGCCTGAATACATGTCATATACTGTATTTGCCGAATAGAAGCTGCTTTCCTGAATACTTTTACTTGAATTAAGTTTTAAGGTGTAAGTCCTGAATTTCATCGTATATCCAAAATTAAACATATCAAGCCGTCTTTTATATGGTAATTTGTCCCCATTTGCAGGATTATATCCAGTTGGCCCGATTGGCAAAATCTCCCCTGGCTGCAGCTGCTCAATAGTCTTTTTCCAGCTTCTGTCGGGATTTTTCTTAGGAACAGTCATGTATGTGAAATAGAAATTATCTCCTATCCCAAGAGGGCTGTCAATATTAAGGTTAATCCCTCTTCTCCATATTCCATTCTGCTTACTGTCCCCATAATTATTAGTTAAAATTCCAACAGTATATTTATTCTTTAATCTGTTTTTCACTTCAATTCTTGAATAGTTTTCTTTTCTTCCTGGAAGAACTTCCATAGTCATATTGTTGGCATTGATTGAGTTAAAGTTGTCAGTCGCCGTGTCAATGTCCCTGATATTAAGGATTTTCCCCTTATTCCTAGAAAACATAAAAAATTCCTTATACTTATCAAGCCCATTGCCGGAATTAATCCTTATATCCTCAATTCTGCCGGCAACAATTTCTAAATTTAAAATCCCAGTGGTTAAATCATTATTCTTGTCAAAGTTTACAGTAGATGTAGTATATCCTTTAGAAATTAGTTTATTTGTAAGATCTGTAAGAAGGTTTCTAATGTCATTGGAACTAAGTTCAAGATAGATATATTTTCCAGTAATTCTATCCTTTTCTCTTTGAGATAACAGTTTATCATCATCTTTTAAATTAATCATTTTAATTAAAAATTTATTAGAATTGCTGTTGTCGCTTTTAATATCATTATTGATTTGTATCTGAGAATTATCAAATTTTGTATTCTCAAATTCTCTTTGCATTTTCTCCTGCCGCTGCCTGATTCTCTCCTGTTCAAGCTGTCTCTGCTGGATGTCAATAATTCTGTTAGCTTCATTAACTGGAGCGGTAAAAGCAAGATTTGCAAGCAAAAACGCACAAAAAATCACTATTTTTTTATATCCCAAAACTTACCTCCTTTTTAATTAAGTTTTTTTATTATATCATTTGTTAAATAGAAAATCAATAAAAATATCATATACTATAGGGCAAAATAATTGATAATTTGGAAAAAATGTAGCACAATTAGTTGAATGGTTGTTGTTTGTCATAATTCAATTATACCATTTTGCCGAGATTTTATCTCGGTTTTAAAAAAAAAGAAGAAGCTGAACTCAAAATTTTAATCATTTTGAGACAGCCCCTTTTTATTTACTCTTTTTTATCAATTTATTTCTCATTCCGTAAAGTTTTTCGCTAAATGAATGAATTATGGAAATAATATCTTCTGCTAATTCTTCCTGAATTAATCTTCCTTTTATACCATTAGAAATAATTTCAACTTTTGTTTCAAATTTTTCAAAAAAAGTACTGTTCCGACAATCAATATATTTCATTCCAATAGTATTGATATTATTCCGATAAAATAGTATACTATGAAAAGATTGGAGGGATTTTATGTATATTACAGTTAAACAAGCTTCTGAAAAATGGGGAATATCTGATAGAAGAGTAAGAGTTTTATGCTCTGAAGGGAAAATACCTGGTGCATATCAAGAAGGAAGAACTTGGAAAATACCATATGATGCAATAAAACCAATTGATGGAAGATATAAAATTACAGGAACGCTTATTCCAATATTAGAAGAAAAATTAAGCAATCTTAAAGCAAGAAGACCTTTAACAGAAGGTGAACTGGAAAGATTAAATGAAGAATTTTTAACAGAATATACCTATAACTCAAATGCAATTGAAGGGAATACTTTAACTTTGCGTGAAACAGACATGATTCTTAAAGGGCTTACCATTGATCAAAAATCATTAAAGGAGCATTTGGAAGTAATTGGACACAAAGAAGCATTTGAGTATGTAAGAAAACTTGTTAGTGAAAATGTTGAAATATCTGAAAAGATAATTAAGGATATTCACTATTTGGTATTGGCTGATAAGAAAGAGGATAGAGGAGTATATAGGAGAGTTCCTGTTAGAATCATGGGTGCAGCTCATGAACCTGTACAACCATATCTAATTATTCCTAAAATGGAAGAATTATTAGAACAATACAAAAATAGCAAGGAAGACATTGTAACTAAGCTTGCCCGTTTTCATATAGAATTTGAAGGTATTCATCCTTTTATTGATGGAAATGGAAGGACTGGAAGATTATTAATAAATTTAGAACTTATGAAGGAAGGATATCCACCGATAGATATCAAGTTTACTGATCGGTTGAGATATTATGAAGCTTTTGATGAATATCATGTAAAGCACGATATATCAGCAATGTCAGATATGTTTGCTAGATATTTAAATCGGAGACTAGATTTATATTTATCTATTTTAGATTAAGTAAAAATTTAAAAAATTATAATTGAATTTTTAAATAACAAACTAAATTTTTCAATCTACAATTAAATATTTGAAAATAACAAGACTTATCTATCTACTAAAACAGATGAATTTGTAAAAAAGAGAATAAAAATTTATTTAGAAAATATTGCAGAAGATCCACGCAGTAAAGGAAAAATGTTGAAAGCAAATAGAAAAGGACAATGGAGATACAGAATAGGAGATTACAGAGTTATTGTAAATATTCAAGATGAAAATTTAGTAATACTGGTGTTAGAAGTAGGGCATAGAAAAAATATCTATAATAGTTGATACTGAGGCTGTTTTATAAAGTTAATTTTATGAAATAGCCTTTTTTAGTATTAACTTCTAGTATTAAAAAGTACCAAAATAATAAAAAATTGTAATCTAAAATAATGCAAATATTTATCATTTTTGAACTTCTTATATCACATATTTCCTGAACCTGTTCTCAAAATGTTCCATGCTGTTAAAGTTAAAATTCTGCTCATAAAAATCATCAACATTCTGAATTTTAACAACTACCATTCCATTTTTCTGTTCATTTATTGACTTTATTGTCAAGGTGTTAAACATTCCAGTTACTCCATCACTTTTCTGTGAATGAAAAAGTCGGCAGGACGTCCTCTTCCTTTTGTATTATATGTTTTCTGAATTTTTAATACATACTTTTCTTTAAGTTCCTTTTGTATTGGCTTTAAGACTTTTACATCAATATCACACATTCGATAATTTACAGGAATATCCATTAATCTTTTAAATTCATCTAAATTAACACTCCAAAAGCCTGTACTTCTGAACTGCTTCATTCTTCTGTAAAATTCTTTGGTGTAGCTTGACTTTAATCTCACAAATTCTTCCAGTTCAAATCTTGTCCAATTACTAGGTTCAAACTCATTTAGTAAAAATTTAAACCTTTCACTTACTGCAATTGTCAAATTTTGCGTTTTAGCATTTATTACAAATTCCTGAAAAAGTGCAAATTGGATTATAAGCTCTTCTGTCTGAAAAGTATAATTTAATACAAGCAATTTTTTTATTAACATTCATTATTATTGTCATATTTTTTTCAAGTCTTATAAGTTTTTTTAACTCATTAAATGAAAAATTTAAAATTTTAGTTCCATTATCCCTTACTTTATGAAGAATTGTCATTAATAAATTTAATTCTTCAGCTGTAAATTTTCTAAGTTCCTGATTATTAAAATCATTTTTATATTTTACAATTTCATTCAATTAAAAACACCTCCTAATGTATTTAATTATACCACAATTTTAAATTTAAAACAACTAATAACTACTATTTTAAATTTAGTTGTTTTAAATACTGTGATTTTTGGGTAAAAAGTTGTTATTAAGTGGGTAAAAAAGCGTTTTTAAATGGGTAAAATGTCGTTTTAAATGTCAAAATAATGGGTAAAAAGTTGTTTTTTAACACATTCAGCTCCTTTATTCATCGCTGTTTGCGAGTACCTAAAAAGGATAATATAAAAGATATATATAAGAGGTATAATAAAAAGAGACTAATTTAATAAATTAAATAAATATTTTTATAAAATTTATTGGGTAAAAAGTTGTTTTAAAAATTCAAATTATATGTAATATTAAAAAAATAACCGCTGTCTTTTACAACAACGATTATTTAAAAACTTAATTTTTATTCTATTCTGAATAAATTAAAATAGTTTCAAAAGTTCCGCCATCATCAACTTTTTTCTTGTCTGATGATGTCATATTTTGATTTATGGCTTTTTTTACTGCACTGTCTAAATTATCTTCAGTTCCATTTACAAATACTTTTAAATTTTTATTGTTATCAAAATTTGATAATTTTTCTAAAGTGTATTTGTATTCGCCATTCTTTTCTTTTCTGTAAATAATTTTATAGGTTGAACTATTCATCTTTTTCAATGCTTCTGAACTTATTATGTTCGCCTGATTAAAATTCAATACATTTTCTAAATTATCTTCAACTTTATCAGCCACAACTTGCCTTGAAGTATTATTTATTTTTATCACTTCATTACTTTTAGCACATAAATTTAAACAGCACATTATAACTGTAATTCCTAATAATATTTTTTTCATTTTATTTCCTCCTTCTTTTCACGAATTATTGAATAGTTATCAAAAAAATTAATAAATTATTTATCCGAAATTGAGGTACACTCCACTTTTTACCAATCTTTCATAAATTCTAAATAAAAATTTTTCAATTTTTCATGCTCTTCAATATTTATATAACCATCTGTATATGCAATATTAACGAAAGCATAAGTATCTTTATCAATTTCTTTTATAAGAGTATCAGAATATCTTCTGGCCGGTTCTTCTTTTGGTAATTTAGCTTTTATTATATAAGTTTTTTGATCTAATTTAATACTTGCTAATTTCATTTTTTCTCCTAATTTTGCATTTACAATTACTATAGGTAGCAGTACTTTTTGATTTTGTAAAAATAAATTTCCATCAGAAACAGATAACCAATCCACACGTTTACCTTCAACTTCAATAACACTAGAATTTTTATTAACAAGTCCAGCACGCCAATCAAGATATGAATTTTTATACTTTGTTAATTTAAAGCCCTCAGGAACAGATATATCCGTTCCAGAAGGTAATTTTAACATTATCTTTTTTTTAGTGAGAAGAGGTGTTAAATTCTCTAATTTGGAAGTAAAAGGATTATTTCCAGATCCAGGTGCAAGTCCATAATCCATAACAAAGGATGATATAGTAAAACACGAACTTAAACAGAAAATACTTAATAAACATAATATCAATAATTTTAATCTTCTCATTTTAATTACCCACTCTTTCTCTTAATTTCTTTAACTGTTCATTTATACTTTGAGATTTTTCTCTATTTATTTCAGGTTTCGGCATATTTAAACCTTCATTAGGATTGATATTCTTATATGGATTATTTCTTGGAAAATCTTTATTTAGCTGTTCTATTAGTATATTATCTCTCGCCTCAAACAAATCCTTATCTCTATCTTTTCCATAATCTGCATTCACTCTTGGAACAGTTTTTAACATTTCTATTACATTCGTTATTCTTTGATTTTTTAAATCTTTTTGTTTATTAACAGCATTATTATAGTTAGTTCTATTTTCTTCTGAGTTTGACTGTTTTAAAATATCCTGTTTCGTTTTTTCTAATTCCATAATTTGATTTGCAATTTCTATATCCTTATTAAAATACATTCCATGATGGTTATTTATGTAGTTTTGAAATTTACTTAATAGTCTAATGTCTACATCTTTGATAGTTTGATATTTATTTAATTCTTCAAACCCTTTTAGATTTTGTGTTTTCACAATAGTTTTCATATCATCTAAAGTAAAATCACTTTCTTCTCTAACTCTTTTTTCTTTTTCAATTCCTGTATGCGGTAATTCATAGATGTTATAAACTTGTATTGTTGATGTTGCTTCTCCAGCTATTGAAATTCCATGAAATTTTTCTTGATAAAATTCTCTATCTCCTTTTTTTATAGCAATATCATAATTTGATAAATCAATATCTGTCATTTCAGGAACTACTTTAAATATGCTTTTTGCATGTTCACTTGTAATCCAGTCATCTTTATTTGCTGAAGACCCTATATTTATAACGCTATTTTTTGTAGCTCCAACTTTTTCTGATAATGCGTCAAATACTTTATTTGCCTTTGGACTTCCTGTATGTGACAATTCCAAATGATTTCCATTAAGGAATGCAAATTTTTCGCCTTTATTTACCATGTCATTCAATGCTCCTTCAAGATTTATATTTCCCTGACTGTATCCTCTGACTTCGTAGGTAACGTTTGGATCATAAGTGCTTAGTGCATCCTTCATTCCTCTTGATACCCCTGTTGTCAAGCCAAAATTTTGTGGACTACCGTTTTGCATTTTCCCAACAATGCTTTCTATTCCATCCCAGATACGTCCTCTAGTTTTGTTATAAACCAGTCCAACTTCAAAGGTTTCATTAGGATTATTTTTTAACCGCTCATAATCCTCTTTAGTCATATATTGATTTATGGCATTTGCACCTGCTCTTTCAAGCTCTTCAGCCATTCCGTTGGCGAATACTCTTACTTTTCCTTTTTCATCAGGTGTCAGTTCACCAAGACGATCTATAAGTTTATATTCTGTTACTATTTTTCCATTTGCATCAACCCTTGCTACTAATTTATATATTGGATTCTTGTCTTTTATAAAGGTTTTAACAATTTGTTCACCTACTCCACCGTATTGTCCAGATGTTGGAATTATTCCAGCTTCTTGATTATAAAGTGTAAAATCAATAAAATCCTCAACTTGTTTTATAGTTTTAAAAGTTGCTTCCCTGAATGTTTCTTCATTACTTTTTCCGGCAACAAACTGTGGAATAAAGGAAATTTTATCAGTAAACTTACCAATAGTTCCTGCATTTTCTGAAATTATTGGTTTTTTTTTATTAAAATACAGTCTATGATGTTCTGAAACGTACTTATTGAATGCTTTATACATTTTAGGATAATTATAATATAAATCCTGCATTGACTTGACATTTTCTAATCCTTCAAAACCTTTTAAATCTTGAGTTTTTACTATTTTTTTAACTTCATCAATATTAAAATCTCCTTGTATTGGTTTCTTGTTTTTTTTATCAATTCTATAAAGTTCTGGTAACCCTACTAAGGCATATTCCTGATGTGTTTGTAATGCCCCTCCTATAATCGGAGTTTTTGAAATCTCATTTTTTGGTGGTTTTTTCTCGTATTCAGCAACAGCTTCATCAAAATTTTCTGTCATTCTTAAAGGAGACATTTCAGAAATCAATCCTTTTACTAGTCCAGCTGTTTCACTTGTAACCATATCCTTTATATTAGAAGCTGAGCCAATATTTACAACACTTCCTTCTTTAGCTCCAGCTTTTTTTGCTAAGTCATCATATACCATATCTGCCTTTGGACTTCCTGAATGTGATAATTCTAATCTGTTATTACCAATGAATGCAAACTTTTCACCTTTATTTATCATATCATTTAATGCTCCTTCAAGGTTTATATTCCCTTGACTATATCCTCTGACTTCATAGGTAACATTTGGATCATAGGTACTTAGAGCATCCTTCATTCCTCTTGACACACCTGTTGTTAAGCCAAAGTTATTTGGGCTACCATTTTGCATTTTTCCAACAAGACTTTCAAATCCATCCCAAATACGTCCTCTAGTCTTATTATAAACCAGTCCAACTTCAAAGGTTTCATTAGGGTTATTTTTTAACCTTTCATAATCTTCTTTAGTAATATATTGGTTTATAGCATTTGCACCTGCTCTTTCAAGCTCTTCAGCCATTCCGTTGGCAAATACTCTTACTTTTCCATTTTCATCAGGTGTCAATTCGCCAAGACGATTTATAAGTTTATATTCTGTTACTATTTTTCCATTTGCGTCAACCCTTGCCACTAGTTTATATATAGGATTCTTGTCTTTTATAAATGTCTTAACCAATTGTTCTCCTACTGCACCGTGTTGTCCAGATGTCGGTATTAGTCCAAGTTCTTGATTAAGCATTCCAAAATCAATTGCATCCTCAACTTGTCTTATAGTTTTAAAAGTTGCTTCCCTGAATGTTTCTTCATTACTTTTTCCGGCAACAAACTGTGGAATAAAGGAAATTTTATCAGTAAACTTACCAATAGTTCCTGCATTTTCTGAAATTATTGCATTAACTTCTCCCCATTCTCTTCTTTCATCGTTGTAATCTATTCTGACTCTTTTTACTTCTACATCTCTTGTCTTTTCATCAGATTTAGATATATCACGATTTACACCAACTGTGCCTTGATTAGTAACTATAGTTCCATTTCCGATAGTTGCTCTGCTTACTTTTTCAACTTCACTTCCTGCAAATCCTGCTCCGCCGTCATTTTCTTATCTTTCAGCAATTCTTCCTTGTCTATAAATATCTCTTCTTGTGATATTTGCATTTGCATCCAGTGCCAAGAAATTATCCTTGCTTACAATATCACGTGCTTCAATTTCATTAGCTTTTACAATTTTGATAATTTTTCTAAAGTATATTTGTATTCACCATTCGTTTCCTTTTTGTAAATAATTTTAAAAGTTGAAGAAGCATTTACTTGCTTTAACGTTTCTGAACTAATAACATTTGCTTGATTAAAGTTTAATAATTTTTCGGCAGATAAATTTATGCTGAATATAGCAATCAATGTTAACAATATAAGGTTTATTTTTTTCATATTTTCCTCCTTTTTTTTTATTCAAAACTTTTTACCAATCTTTCATCAATTCTAAAAAGAAATTTTTAGAAATTTCTTTCGTATCATCAAAACTTGTAACGGCAAAAGCATTGTCATTAATTTTTTTTATAATTTGATTCAATTTAATTTTTTTACTCCCATATTCAAATTTGTTAGAATATGTATTTTTATTTATTTTAACTAAATTTTCTTTTTTTGCAAATTCTTCAAAATTTTCATTATAAATATGAATTGGTAGTAAAATGGATTTTCCTAGATAATATCCAGATAATTCAAGTGATTTTTTTTTATTCAATGTTTCATTAAGAAGACTATTATCACTATTCTTTAACCATAATCCTTCAGGTATAGAAATTTGTATTTTACTACTTCCAATCTCTATTTTTTTTTGTTTTCACTAAGAATTAATGTATTTAATCTCTTATTATCACCATAATAATAAGGACTTTCAGATTTAGGAGGAGGTAATAAACCATCCCCCTGCATTGAACCTATGATTGCAGCTGTTGCAAGACAGGAATTTAAACAGAAAATACTTACCAAAATCAATAATATAAACTTCAACTTTTTCATCTTAATTACCTACTCTTTCTCTCAATTTTTTTAACTGTTCATTTATATTTTGAGATTTTTCTCTATTTTTTTCAGGTTTTGGCATATTTAAACCTTCATCAGGATTGATATTCTTATATGGATTATTTCTTGGAAAATCTTTGTTCAGCTGTTCTGTTAAGGCATTATCTCTCGCATTAAACAAATCCTTATCCATATCTTTTCCATAATCTGGATTTACTCTTGGAACATTCATAAGCATATCCTTTACATTTTCCTTTCTTTGATCAATTAATCTTTTTTGTTCTCTCAAAGCATTTTCATATTTTTCTCTGCTATCTTTTTCCTTATGGTTTTTCAAACTTTCTATTTTAATCTCTTCCTGTTTCATAATATCAACAGCAATACCTACATCCTAAATTATCTTCAGTTCCATTTACAAATACTTTTAAATTTTTATCGTTATCAAAATTTGATAATTTTTCTAAAGTATATTTGTATTCACCATTCTTTTCTTTTTTGTAAATAATTTTATAAGTTGAAGAAGCGTTTACTTGCTTTAACGTTTCTGAACTAATAACATTTGCTTGATTAAAGTTTAATAATTTTTCAGCAGATAAATTTATGCTGAATATAGCAATCAATGTTAACAATATAAGGTTTATTTTTTTCATATTTTCATCCTTTCTTTGTTTAATCAAATCTTCCTGTTTCAAATCTTAATAACAACACTTAAAATTTATTTAACAATTTAATATCTAAATATTTAATTACCAATCTTTTGTCAGTTCTAAATAAATTTTTATTCTTTCTTGATTCTTTTCATCCGTTAGTACACTACCACTAGAAACGACCGAATAAACTAAAATTTGATTATCAATTTGTTTTAAAAAAGCATCACCATATCCTTTTTTTGCTTTAGCTAGATATGTGTTTTCTTTTAATTTTTTCAAATCTTCAAAATTATCAGCAATATCTTCTATTTTAGGGTTTTTATTTATACCTAAAGTCAAAGCAAAATTTTCCTTTTTGTTATATATGATAAATTCAGGATCTCCTATTCTTAAATATATTGAACCATAAAATTTAGGAAAATGATCATCATATTTTCTTTTAATTTTATCATATTCTATTAATTCAAAGCCTTCTGGAATATAAATTTCTTTATTGGTACCCTCTATTTTTACCTTTACTTTTTTATTTAAAAATATCTGAGGAAAATCTTCTATATTTTCCAAAAAGAGATATTTAGGTTTAGGAGGAGGCAATAAACCGTCCCCCTGCATTGAACCTATGATTGCAGCTGTTGCAAGACAGGAATTTAAACAGAAAATACTTAATAAACATAATATCAACAATCTTAATTTTTTCATCTTAATTACCTACTCTTTCTCTCAATTTCTTTAACTGTTCATTTATATTTTGAGATTTTTCTCTATTTTTTTCAGGTTTTGGCATATTTAAAACTTCATCAGGATTTGTATTCTTATATGGATTATTTCTTGGAAAATCTTTATTCAGTTGTTCTGTTAATGCATCATCTCTTGCTTTAAATAGTTTTTCATCCTTATCTTTTCCATAGTCCGGATTTACTCTTGGGACATTCATAAGCATATCTTTTACATTGTCCTTTCTTTGTTTAATCAATTCTTCCTGTCTCCTAATATTAACAACAATACTTGAAACTTATTTGATTAAATATTTTTTACCAATCTTTCATCAACTCTAAAAAGAAATTTTTAGATTTATCATTCATATCAACAATACTAACAACAGCAAAGACATTATCATCAATTTTTTTAATAATTTGATCTAATTTTCTATTTTTACTATTTTTTTCAAAATTTAAATAAGTATTTTCATTTAGTTTAACTAAATTTTCTGTTTTTAAAAATTCTTCAAAACTTTCATTGAAAATAAATATTGGTAAAAATATTTCTTTTTCTAAATAATATCCGTGTAATTCGAACGATTTTTTTTCATATAAATAATTATTAATAAGTCCATTTGATTCTTTTAACTTTAACCCACTTGGTATAGAAATTTGTACATTACTATTTCCAATCTCTATCTTTTTTTTATTTTCAGTAAGAAGTAAAGTATTTAATTTCTTATTATTACCATAATAATAAGGACTTTCAGGTTCAGGATAAGGTAATAAACCTTCCCCCATCATTGTAGCTATTGTAAAACAAGAATTTAAACATAAAATACTTATCAAAATTAATAATATAAATTTCAACTTTTTCATCTTAATTACCTACTCTTTCTCTCAATTTTTTTAACTGTTCATTTATATTTTGAGATTTTTCTCTATTTATTTCAGGTTTTG
>NZ_AXVL01000052.1:4946-14617 GCF_000482505.1 Leptotrichia trevisanii DSM 22070 | reverse complement strand
AACTTGGGTAGGAGTTGGAGCATTGACAGAAGTAAATTCTGGATTTGGCTGGTATGTAAACTATGACGGCTCTATTGACAGTGGAAAAGGTAAAGGAAATAACAATGTGTTTACGACTGGAGTTAGATTTAACTTCTAGCATAGTTTTACTGTAATCATTTTAAATAAATAAAAAATAAGAAGAGTTGTAGCTTTTAATTTTAGTTACAACTTTTCTTATTTATAAATTTTTTATTTTTAAAATCAAAAATTATCTTTTAAAAACTAATTCAATAATTCTCAAAATACAAAAAGTAATTCCGCTAGCAATAACAGGCCCTGCAGCAATTCCTTTGAAAAACACAACTCCCATTATTGTTCCAATTACTAGAGCGACTGTGATTTCAGGCTGTCCCGAAAGTAGTCCTACGCCTTTTGAGGAAAGGATGGAAACAGTGATTCCACTTATAATCGCAACCCATCCAATTGAAGATTTAAAAGCATTTAATAAATGAGAAAATCCAATTTCCCCTGTGGCAATAGGAATTAAAATAGCGACTGTAATTACCAGAACACCCCAATTTATACCCTCTTTTCTAAATTGAGTCATAAAATTCTCAATGTCAATTCCCTTTAATTTGCAACTTTCTGTGATATTAAATAAAACTTTTAAAATTAGTACGAAAATTGTTGCATAAACTATGGATTTATTCTGTGTAACTGCACCAACTAACAAAATTAATCCTAAAAAAATAAAACTTTCCAAAATTCTTCCTTTCTATTTTTTCTTTTTTCCATTTTTTCCTATTTTATCTGTTCCAAAATGAATGGATCCTTTATTTTAGCGTCTTCCGCAAATAAAATAATTTTACTCATAATTTCGGCTGTTTTGGGATCTTCGTCAATAAATGGCAGGAATATTCTTCCTCTGTGCTGAGAATGTACTGGAAGCACGTTTATTTCAGCTCCTGCTCTCTGATGAACTACTCCACTTCCCAAATGAACTGTGTATTCTGCACGTTCGCCTTTTATTATAGCATGTTTTTCAGTAAATGTAACATTTGCAAGTTTGAATAATTTAAGATTGAACTCAACAATTGCTTTTCTCATTTCAATAGTCGAATGGCTGGCTTCAGGATCAACACCTCCAACGTGAGCCACACTCACAGCTAAATCCACATCCCGCATTACTTCCGTAAAGATTAAATCAGGAATGTTATCTATAAGCAAAGGCTTAAACGTTTTTCTGTCATAAAAACAAACCCATTCAAGTGTTGGAGCTTCAATATCAGATGGAGAAAACCAGTCCGCCATTGCATAAATTTTGGCTATGATATTTTCCTTGTAGTAAACTTTTTGCAGGCCTTCCTCATAATCAGCAACCCATCTTCGATTTTTCAACACAGCAACAGTTTTATTCGGCTGAATCTGATGTCCAGCATATCTCAGTGAATTTTCCTTACCTTTTTCGTCCGCAGTTTTTACGTAAATTTCCCTAAATACTTGCTTAAATGGCTGTTTTGTCTGTTTTGTGAACAAATCCTGCTGATACTCGCTCCATTTTCCACTGTTATATAAATCAAGAGCATGAGCAATTTTTAACACCTGATTTTCTTCAAGTTCAATAATATCGCCATTTACAGTTACAAAGTTACCTTCGCTGTAATAACCAAGATCATTTTCTGATTTGAAAACAAGAGTATCTAGCAGTGGTGAAATTACAGGATTTTCCATCAGATTTTTTATTTCATAGTTGTAAAATTCTGTGCCGTCTTCCATTGCTTCTTCCAGCATTTTTTTAGAACGTCTATACTGCTCCTTCAAATTCTTATTAACTTCCTTAATTTCTTCAATATACTTATTTTTCTTTAGTTTTGCCGGCATTGTTTTCAAAGTTTTTCCATTTTTTTCAAAAACTGTTTTAGTTTGTCCAAATTCATCAATTTTTATAAACACCGAAATCTCATCAATTTTTTTTGGCTCAAAATATTTTTGCATTTCATTAATTAAAGCCGTTTCCATACTCCAGATTAAACGGATTACGTCCGAATATCCAGCATTTCTTGATAAATTTTCCAGCGATATTTCAAATGCCTTTGCCTCGCTTGCCCGACGCTGAGCCCCAAACTGCTTGCTTTCCTTCAGAAACTTCTGCAAAAATTTATATCTATGAAGCAAATCCTTGTCACGAGCTTTTTTAAGCGGAATTAAGGAATAACTGGCAACCAGGTCTTTATTTCTCTTATCTTGAATCTTTGTTTCCGTTTCCTTTAATTTCAGTTTCCCTTGCACAGC
This sequence comes from Leptotrichia trevisanii DSM 22070, assembly GCF_000482505.1. NCBI lineage: Bacteria > Fusobacteriati > Fusobacteriota > Fusobacteriia > Fusobacteriales > Leptotrichiaceae > Leptotrichia > Leptotrichia trevisanii. Next base: position 12,343 of record NZ_AXVL01000052.1, on the reverse strand, counting down.
ATCCGCAAACATTCTTGCCCGTGAGTGCTTTGCTCCATCTGATACATATTTTGCCGCCTCATAAAGCATCTCAAACCGTTTTTTCCCAAGCTCCTTATAAGCAGACTTGAACCAGTCAATGTCAAAAGCTCCCACAGCCAAGTCTTCCACAGAAATAGGAGTATATTTGGCAAACAGGCTTTCCATATTTTTAGATACATCACTTATATGAGCGTGGAAATAGTAACAGGCACTTTCCATTCCCTTCCAGCCCAAATATTCCTGAATAAGCGGTATCCATCGTGGTGCATACATTGCCACTTCTATAAGCCGCTGCTGACTGATTTTGCTTCCTTTTATTTTTTTTTCAAAAAGTTCACTGGTGTCGTTTTTATCAGGTTGGCTATTTTTCAGAAGATGGCTCAAATTTGATTTTTTGGAATCATCGCTGTAATAGTAGGAATAATAGCCTCCTCTTTCCAGCTTTTCATTCCCCAGTGCCATCAAAATCTTGATAAGATTGTCAACACCTTTTACAATCGGTATCTGATGAATCGTATTTGAGTATTCCACAGGATTTTCCCCTCTTTTAAACTCCGCCTCCAAAATGTAGTCAATTATTTTTTGTCCTTCTATTTCAAAAAATTTCATAACTTTCTGTTCATCTTCATTCTTATCAGAATCTTCATAATTATAAATAAAATTGCACAGAGTTCTTACTTTGTCCTTTGCATTTCCACGGTTAAGCACTTCGATGTAAAACTCATCTTTTGAAATAATTCCTTTTGTTATTGCAAGAACAAATTCATAAAGTGAAATCAGCTCACCATTTAATTCCCCATTCTTCTTTTGCACATAATTGTACATTTTTTTATAAATTTCATATTTTAAGATAAACTGCTCACAAAATTCCTTGTCATCTGAATAATACTTTATAGTATTTTTAGCCTCTTGAAAAATTAGGTTATTGTCAAAAATGCATGAATACGTTTCTTTGGCTTCATTTCTTCCCCAATAATTGTTTCCCTGCTTTGTCAAGATTTTACTTTCTTCTAAATTATTGTAAACATAAGAAAATACAGCTTTTCCAAAGTTATAACAATATTTCTTGTTTTTTTCTTCATTTTGGTATTCATTTACAAGTATATGTATAATTTGAGATATTTTTCCAACCGAATAATAATATCCTTTATTTACCTCAAAATGCTTTAAATCATTATTTTTTCTTTGCTCAAATATTATTTTTTCAATCAAGTTATTTGCACCAAATCCAAGCATTTCATTTGTATAATTCAAATATTCCTTTGTCGAAAATCTTTCCTTTGTGAATAAATAAAGCTGGTACAGCGTTTCAAAATCCTTAATTTCTGTTTTGTAAAATTCTCGCCACACTTCCTTAAGCGGATAATTCTCCAATTCCTGATTTCTATAATCATATTTTCTATCCGAAGAAAAAACAGGAGAAAAACTGTTAGAAAGCAATACTTCTTCACCATAAGCTGTCTTATACTCATAATTTTCATATTTTGTATACAAATCATTTAATTTTTTTATAATTTCCAAAAGTTCATCAGTGGATTTTGTAAATATATTTTTTATATCTAACTTTTCTTCCAAAAATGCTTTATTTTCAAAACCTGGCTCATAATTAATATTATACTCCAGTTCCTCATCAATGGATTTTTCCTCTTCCTTATTAATTTCATTAATTAGCACTATTTCACTTGAAGTAGGTTCTTTCACAAGTTTTACATACTTCTGCAACGTTTTCACGTCGTCCTTTTTCTCATTCTTAGCCTTCAAAATCAAGTCAAACGCAGCCAGCCGTCTATTTACATCCTTTGTCTTTATAAGATTTTCAACAGTTTCATAAAATGCCGTCTTTTTCTGCAAGTAAAGCAAATTAATCAGATTTTTACGCACTTCTGGAGTTTTTAACCTTAACATTCCTTCCATTTCTTTAGAATATTTTTGGACTAAATTATGTTTTTTGGCTATTTCAAAGGCTTTATTAGTTATTGCAGAATCCTTTAGTCCGTCAACTATAAATTTTTCATGATTTTCATTTTCAAATTTTTCAGAAACCAGCTGTAAAATATCCTCTTTTGTATAATAATTAAGAAATTTTGCATAATCTAAAATTTTGTCAATGTATCCGCCCTTCAAAAAGAGTGCTATTATCGCCATTTTATCAGCAATCACCACTTTATACAGCGTAACCGAATACCACGGGAAAATACAAGGCGAAAAATCTTTCCTAACTTTTGTCATCTGCTTTACCAAATTTTCAAGTATTCCAAAAAATTCCTTTGCCTCGTCCTCATTTTCAAAAAAATCAGTCAGTTTAACTTTCCCATTTTTTATTCTCTGAAAAATCTGATAAGTATTTACATTTCCCACAAAATTACCTGAATAGCAAGCATAAATTTCCAAGTCATCTGGATTTTGCCGAATAACTTTTTTTGCAATTTTTTGAGATAATTTTGGATTTTGGATAATGTCAAGATAATATGAAGCAAGCAGAATAGTGTGTCGTTTCCCAGTATCAATAAGTTTTTCAATCGCATTTACAGCCACCAGGACATCTTCTCTTCCCTTTTGCCAAAGCCCTAGCAGCACCTCCACATTGTCATCACTTTTCAAAAGTTCATCAGCATATCCTGAATTTTCCACAAGTTTATTAATAACCTCAATTTCCTTTTTACTAACCCTGTCAGCATACATTTCCCCAATGCCAGTCCACGTTGCCAATGCCCTTTTTACCGATGAAAAACGTAACAAGTCATTCTCATATATAATTTTAAACATATAGTTAAAGTTTTCCACAGTTCCGCCGTCCATCGTTTCACAGATAGCCTGCCGCAACCCTTCCTGAAGCTTTGCAGCCAACAGCAATTTCCCCACTAATTCTACAAGTTCACGATTGTTTGAAGCAAAAATCGCCCTAAATGTTGTATAATCTAATACAAATGTATTATTTTCACTTAAAATTAAATCTTTCAGAAACTCTATAACCTCTTCATTCCCCCTGTCAATTTCAGCCGAGAGGTAATGCTCCGCACAAGCATAAACATTTGAATACTGTTTCGTGTCGTATTCCCTTTTCAAAATTTTCATAATATCCAAGTCCAAAATATGCAATGTAACAAAATTCGACAAAATATCCCACATATTTCCCAAATGATCCGCATAATTTGAGCTTAATATCATTTTCCTGTAATATCCTTTTGTATAAGACATTTTCACCAGCTTTTGACAAACTTCAAGAAATATTTTTCTAAAATTTTCTCCAATCATTACATCCAAAGCAGGATAAATTTCTTCTGGAAAAATATCCTCAAGCCTGACATTTTCAATATCTTTAATTTTCTTTTTTATTTCTGCAATCGCAAAAATTTCATATCCGTATTCTCCAGTTTTGACAGTTCCTTTCAACGCATTTTCAATAAATTTTCGACTTTCTGGATTTAATTTTTCCTTTTCCTTTGATAATTTTGTCCTGTAACTATTTTTCAACTTATCAGGAATACTGTAACTTATTACCATAATTAATCTCCTTGTAAATTATTTTTTACCACATTCTCCCCGCCAACATCGTAAGCCTGACAAACGTCAACTCATCTTTCTCCTTCAGTTCTATCTCACTCTCTATTTCCCCCATTTCCTCATCATTTACAAAAATCCTGTAAATTCCATCCTCATAACTTTGCAGTGCATTTTCAATCGCCTTTTCCAAATCCTGCTTTTTCCCATTATAATCCACCCCAAATGAAATCTTCCCAGCATCGGACAAATCACTAATTTTTTCATCAGTCAAATATGGAACAACATCTTCTTCTATAAGCCCTTCATTAAATTTTTTCACATTTATCGTAACAAATTCTGTCAAAAGTTCCTTTACAGTCTTTATTTCCCCGCTAATTTCATATTCCTTCCTATCAATTTTATTTTTTTTCTTCCCAATTTGTTTTACATTTACAAATACTTTCATTTTTTTTCATTCACTTTCATTAATTTTTTATATTCTATCATATATTCCTGTTATTTTACAGTGTGAACCCTTTTAAAAAATCTGAAAAAATAAATTGAAAAATATTCAAAAAAGGAAGGATTTGACATAGAAAAAGTTAGAGAGCATAGAATAAAGAAAAAAAATAACCGCCATCTTTTACAACAACGATTATTTTAAAATTTTTAAGAATTCATATCCTAATAAAATCTATAATTTAATAATAATATTACTATAACAACAAATCTTATATAGAATAAATACAAACTTAATAAGACAAATTTCCTTACTCTTTTTATTAAAACAATATACATACTAAATAAAATATGTATAATATTATATGCTATGAAAACAATTATTGATACACTAGAATAACTTATTTCAAAAGAACCATCGGAATTTAAAAATTTATCTATAATAAATTTACTATCTAAACTAAAAAAAATTTTAGAAATAACTATAATTATAACTGCATCTAAAAAAAAATAAAAAAAATCAATGAATGTTTGATTTATTTTCCATTCATAATTTTTAAACTCTTTATTTACTAATCTTACTATCGAAAAACTTATTTTTAAAAATAAGAAAAAGAATATAGAGTTTATGCCTTTATAATATATGTATTCTTTATTTATAACTCTACATAGTATTAAGAGTTGAAAAAATAAACATAAGCATATTATTGAATTTTCAAAAAAAATATAAATTTTTCTCATAAAATTGTTTCTCCGTTCAATTATTTAAAATAATAATTCTATAACTTCACCTAACATAAAAATAAACAATACGATAAAATATTTTAAATATTTAATTTTTATATATCTAATTTTTCTTGTATATATGAATGTTAATATTAATATTAGTGCTAATGTAAAATACGGAAATATCTCCATTATCATAAAAATTGTCTTTATTTTTTCACTTTTTATTATTGGTGGAAATAAAGCATAGTAATTTGCTGTCATAATTAAAATATAAAAAATAATATTTTTTTTAAAAGTTCTTTAAAGATAATTATAATATTTTTCATTTTTTTCCTTGTATAATATAGTTACATTATACAAGCTCCTTTCTTTAAATTTTATATTATGCTATATAAATAACTATTCAAATTTATGACTTTGATTATTAATCAGACTAGTTTCAATAATACAAGTTGTCCTTTTTCTAAATTATTCTATAATTCCATCATATCTTTCTTTAAACTCAAACATCTCCATTACTTTTGTTCCCAATTCCAAATTTGTTGGTTTCTCTAGAAATATATGTTCAACTATATTTCCATTCTCATCTTTAAAAGGTGAATAACCTCTTCCATCTTTTTTCATCAAATACAAACTGTATTTATTTTCAAAAAATTGAAATCCAATATTATTGTATAAATTAACAATTTTTAAATTAGACGAATAATTAAAATATTTTTTATGCCATTCTACATCAGTTTCATTTTCAATTTTTTTCTCATCAGTTTCATTTAATGCCCAAAATATAAACTGTCCTATTTTTTCATTGCTATTTTTACCTAAATAGGAAATTATTCCATAATCTTTGTACATAGTTAATCCTATTTTATTTTTTCCTGATGGTAATATTACCATTCTAAAATTTTTTTCTTTCTTTTCTTTGTATATTCCTACTGATAATAACATTTCTGCCTCCTACTTCAATAATATTGCTTCAACTTTTATACCGCTTTTATTCGCATTTTCAACTACTTTTTTTAAATTTTCTATTTGTGATGAATTTAACGGATTATCATTTATTACAAGTTTCAAAACACGTCCTTTGATATTTCCACTCTCCAAAGAAACTCCTTTTAATTCATATTTAGCAAAGTTTTGTATTGCTCTAAGATCTCTATTTAATTTAGAACTTAATCTTGAACCATTTAGATATATGTTTTTGCATTCATGTCTATACTTTTCACACTTGTTATATATTGTAGTCCATCAAATATCTTATATTTTCCGCCAAATTGTATCTGTTCTTTAAATATGTCCAAAGATAAATTGTCTATTTTAGTTTTAAAAATATCTGAATTTCTATAACTTTTTCCTATTCTTTCTCCGCCATAATAAACATAGTTATAATTGTCTTGCACATAGGTACTTTGAGCTAATGCTTTTCCTAATTTTTTTCCTCTGGATTCAATTTGCTAATCATCAAATTTCGTCTTCCATTATGAGCATAGTAATCTAATGCTGTTTTAGGATCCGTATTTCTTAATAAATCATTTTCTGCTTCCAGTATTCCAAGCTTCCTAGCCATATTATCTTCAGCATCGACTTCTTGTATTTTTTTCTGAGCCTCTGCTGTAATTTGTTTCCCTTTTTCTTGCCGCCTATTATGCTTTCCTCTTCCTCTATGTCTAATCTGACGTCTTGGTTGGGCATTTTTTTCTGCTTCCTATCCATTTCATTATATATTTCTATATATTTTTGAGCTTTAACTAATTGTCGTGCATAAGCTGCGTTTCCAGAACGTTAATCTATAAGAAATTATCTGTCTATTCTATCATCACCGATTAATTCTCTGTTTTGTATATTTTCTTCAGTATAGCTATTTAACCTTTGTTTTTACTCTTCTGTCAGACTTCTATCTTCCCAATTCAATCCTCCACCAGTTCTAGCAAGATAACCCTTATCTATTGCCTTCTCTATAAACCCCGAAGCTCTTGCTTCTCCAAAGTTGGCTAGTAGTTCTGTATCTTTACCAGTTACGTTATGTGTCAGTTCATGTCCAAATACTGAATTTAAATTGAAGTTGCTTATTGATGATATATTGTCTGCATTAAGCCATATTGAACCATCTTCAGCTGTAAATCCTGCTGCATTCATTTTATTTTTGGCATCAGGATCATCTTGTGAAACTTCTGAATTGACATAGAAGTTAATTTCTAATTTCTTGCCGTTCTTTGCAAAAATTTCTCCATATTTATCCTGCATTTCCTGTGCTATCTGCTCTTTTGTCTTTCCTTTAGTGTCAATATAGCCTAGATTTCTTACAGTTTCCTGAACTCTTTCAGTTCTCAAGAAGTCAAGGAAGCCATTTTTTTCTTTAGAGCCGATTGTATTGAAAGCCGCTTTTGCCACAGCACCAACCGCTTCAATTTCATCCTTGGCTTTCCCAATATCCTCTTTCAGTTTACTAGGATTAGTGGCATACTCAATAGTCTGGCTCTCTACATTGATATTTGTACTGCTGTGAGTGTCCTTTGTTACTTCATTGGCTTTTCCTAAATCCCTGTTTATTGGACTTCCAGAAGTTTCTCCTATCTCAACATCTCCAACTACTGTATTTCTTGTGATTCCTTGCTTGTCCCTGCTGTCCTGATTGAAGCCTGCACTTGTGATTCTTGGTTTTCTCCTATTGAGCCTCCAGTAGTTGTCATTGTGTCTTCATTGTAGAT